>JAQWOT010000180.1 GCA_029245725.1 SAR324 cluster bacterium
GAAATACCTTGGTTAAGTTGTGATGAGATTTCTGAACCAGATCTCACTCTAAATTCCTTGGGAATGACCCTTCTAGTCAGTTTTGAAAGTGACGGTTCAAATTACCAAACAAGTGCTGTCCTAAACAATGCCTGGCAACTCTACGGTAGTTCAAAACATCTTTATTTGATCCAAGGAAGTTCTGGGTGGTGGTGGAATGCAGAGCAATCTGACCAGACGGCAATCTGGCAATTGGACTGGCAATCTGGACATCCAGTGTATGAAGGTAGCGGGTTGGTAGATGGACAAGTTCTGAACTCTTTTAGCCTGAGTGAATATGAAGACCATCTTCGAGTTGCAACTACCGAACGTCCAAATTCTCCGATGATTCCTGTTGATGGTGTTATGGAAATTATTGAACCTAGTCAGTCGCTAAATCACCTCTTTGTGTTGAAACTTGCGGATAAAGAAAACTCTGAGTTGGAACAGGTGGGCTCCGTCCTCAATCTAGCTCCTGGAGAAAGAGTTCAAAGCGCTCGTTTTGTTGGTGATCGGGGTTATCTCGTTACTTTCCGGCAAGTGGATCCATTATTCACATTTGACATGAGCAAACCTGACAAGCCTACTCTGGAAGGTGAGCTTAAAATTCCTGGTTTCAGCAACTATATGCATCCTCTGGGTGAAACCCACTTGCTGACTGTTGGGCGCGCTGGTGATGATGATGGGTTGAGTGGAGAGTGGCAGGCGCAGCTTTTCGATGTGTCCAATCTCACGAATCCAGAACAGGTCGATACCCTGATTCCATCAAAGCTGAAAGGAGGACGGGCTTACAGTGAAGCAGGTTGGGACCACCATGCCTTCACCTATGATCCAAAGAGCAGACTTTTAGTAGCTCCAATTCAGGGCTATGGAAAGAATTGGGATTCACAATTCAGTGGTTTCAGCGTGATTGAAGTAGGACCTGAGCTAACTTCTTTGACCGAACGTGGTTGGATTGAACATGAAGGGAAATTAAGCTCAGATTGTGAGCCAAGTTTGAATGAGGAAAGTTCACCCTGCAAATTTTGGAATTTGAAAAGCCAACCAAGACGTATCTTACTGATGTCAGACAACTCAAGTTATTATTTGTATACTATTTCAAACACTGCTGTTCAAACCCATGAGGTAGATAATTTTAGTGATAAACTAGCAGAAGTGAATTATCCCTGAGCTTGCAGCTCAGCAAGGCTATTTCCAGCACGAGTCATGATGCTAACAGGGTCACCCATCTTGATTTTGGATCCAGACACCAAAATCATATTTTGACCAAACCAGATTTCTTGTTTCCAACGTCGGTATGTCTCCAAGGTATGCAAGGGTTCTGAGCCCTGTCGAACTCCAATGAAGGGATGAATTGTTGGGATCTGGCAACGCGAGCACCATTCCCTGCAGCGAAACTCCGCATCACCAATCTTGATCAAATCCCACTGATCCTCATCACAAGGCGGAAAGTCGCCCTCAACGACAATATTTGGCCTAAAACACAAGCTCAGCAGGTTCTCATTGAGAATTCGATTGTTGAGATCGATCAAAGATGGCGATGTAATTAAATGAAATGGGTGTGTATCGGCAAAGGAGAGCCCTGAGTGTGAACTTTCGCGAACTTCGCGCTGACTTGATTCAGGCATGTAAACCAAGGTGACGGGTATCCGCAAAAGTTCTGAGATCCACTGATTAATTTCTGCATCTGCTGGAACAGCGTGACAGACGTCTTGCCAGATTTTCACGGTTATTCTTTCTTTTGTAGTCGGAACTCTCACTTTTATTCGGCGCATGGAGGGAGTGAAGAGTTGAAGACCCTCTTCGTCGAACTCTACAAAAAGTTGGCTGAGTTGCGGAAATTTTCTTTGTGTGAGAAACTGATTTTTCTCACCAACTAGCATCCACCTTCTGTCGTAAGCCGGTCCGAGTTCTGTCAATTCCATTTCCTGAACTCGAATCCCCTGGGTCGACTTGATGGGATAGATGAACAACTCCTGAACCCTTAGTGACCCCATGCGTTATTTGCTCCTGAATAGATATTCTTTTTTTCTAAAGCTGACCATCATTCTGTTACTACATACTTCTCAGGGCTGGGCAGCTCCAAGTCCCCTTTCTGAAGAGGTCCAAGCCATGCTGGAATCAGAGAGAATAGACGCCCCCAAAGTCGAATTAGCTGCTGCAGACTTTGAAGGAATTCTTTTAAACGGGCAGACTTTTCGGTTGAGTGACCAAAAAGGTAAAGTGGTTTTTCTGAATTTCTGGGCTACTTGGTGTTCTCCCTGTCTCAAGGAAATGCCTGACATGCAAGAACTCCAAAAAGAACTAGGCTCAAAGATTCTTGTACTTGCAGTTGGTATGGGTGAAGCAGCCGAACGGATCGAAAAGTTTCAAAAAAAACATCAGTTTGAATTCCAAATCCTTCCCGATCCTGAAATGACAGTGACCCAACTCTATGGAGTTCGCAATATTCCTATTACTTATTTGGTCAACACTTCTGGAATTGTTGTGGGACGTGCCCTTGGCCCTAGAGAATGGACAAGGCCAATACTATTGGAGTTTTTTGAAAATCTCGCTTCCGAAAAACCTAATCCATAGTCTTATTCCCTTAGGCTTAAGACTTCAATGACTTTCGTCAAGCCCAATTGTTCATCAGTACTCTATACAGCCTTGATCTTCTATCTTTTCAGCAGCACGGAAAAATAATCATATGAGTGATCTGAAACCGTTGCTTGATAAGAATTTCCTGGAGTACGCTTCCTACGTGATTAAGGAGCGGGCAATCCCGGATGTAGAGGATGGACTAAAGCCTGTTCAACGTCGTATTCTGCACACGATGTACCGGATGGACGACGGCAAATTCAACAAGGTTGCGAATGTTGTAGGTGAAACAATGAAGCTTCACCCTCATGGTGATGCCTCGATTGGGCAAGCCTTAGTTGTCCTTGCCAACAAGGAATATTTCATTGAGAAACAAGGAAACTTCGGGAATATCTTCACAGGTGATCCCCCTTCTGCTGCTCGCTACATCGAGGCAAGACTGACTCCTCTAGCCAAGGAGGTCCTCTTCAATCCAGATTTGACGGAGACTGAGGAAAGCTATGACGGTCGAAACCGAGAACCCTTGGCGCTTCCATGTAAAATCCCAGCTACTCTTTTGTTGGGTGCAGAAGGTATTGCTGTTGGCATGTCGACAAGGATACTGCCCCATAATTTTCATGAAGTATTAGAAGCCCAGGTTGCCTTTTTGGAAGGAAGGCCTTTTGAGTTGTTTCCTGATTTCCTGACTGGCGGTCTGTTAGATATAAGTCAGTATCGCGAGGGAAATGGGAAAGTACGCTCGAGGGCTCTTATTGAGCAGGTTGATGAAAAGACATTGGTTATCAAGGAATTACCTTACGGAGTTACCACAGAATCTTTGATCCAATCGGTTCAGGATGCGGTCAACAAAGGGCGTTTTAAGTTGAGCAGCATTAACGACTACACAGCTGAGAATGTGGAGATTGAGCTTAAACTACCAAGAAACAGTACTACCTCACAGATCCTCAAACCACTGTATGCCTACACCCAGTGCGAGGTTTCTGTTTCCATAAATCTTCTTGTTATCAGAAAGAATCAACCCACCCAGCTATCCGTCAATCAAGTCATCCAACACAACAGTGAGCAATTAGTCAATTTACATGAACGTGAATTGAAGTTGGAGCTACATAAACTCAATGAGCAATGGCATCACAGGAAACTTGAGCAATATTTCATCACTGAGCAACTCTATCGTCAGGTAGAGGAGTGTGAGACTTGGCCTGAGGTCATGCATACGGTTGGAAAAGGGATGGAACCTTTGAAAAAAGATTTGAAAAGGGACATCACTTCTGAGGATCTTGAGAAGCTTCTCGGACTGCAAATCAAACGTATTTCCAGGTTTGACCGACGCCAGGCAGAAAAAGAATTTAGGAGATTGGACCGAGAAATCCGCCAGGTTGAAAGGCACCTCCAAGATGTTATCAACTACACAATTGTTTATATACGTAGCCTTCAGGAACGCTATTCTACAGAATTTCCTCGTAAAACGATCCTCCAGTCCTTTGATGAGATTCAGTTACGTGAGGTCGCTGAAAAGCAGCCAGTATTCTGGAATAAGCAGCAAGGTTATCTGGGAACAGATGTCGAAGGAAAAGAAATTACAGTTTGCACACCCTATGATCGTCTGGTGATCTTTGGAGGTAATCTTTGTTACCAGGTGAGCAGGGTTCCTGAAAAAACCTTTATTGGAAAAAAGGTTTTAGGTGTCTACCCAGAAAACCCAGAAATCGTCTACAACATTGTCTACCAACCAGAAGCAGATGGACTGGCTTATGTAAAGCGATTCAAAGTCCAAAAGTTTATCTTGGACAAGGAGTATGAACTGTTTCCTGATCAGGAGGGAGCTAAGATTCTACACTTCAGTAGCGGCAACAGTATTTTTCTTGAGTTTCAGTTTGTTCCCTCAGAACGAATCCGCAAATCAAGGGATTTTCTGCTTCTAGATGAAGTTTTAGTGAAAAATCCTCAGGCACGCGGAGTCCGTCTTGCCAATAAGCCCATTTTACCCAAAAGTCTTCGTCAATTGGCCAAAGCTCCTGAAGATCCTCAAGCGACCTTGCTGCAAAACAGCAACTCTTGAGGGTTTACAAGATCAATTCGACTCAGTGAACGCAGTTCATTTCATCAAAAATTAATGGGAGGAAACTTATGAATAGAATCGGCATCGATCTAGGCGGAACAAAGATCGAAGGCATTTTAACGACTGATGATCCGATGAATGTCCTTGTTCGAAAGAGGGTTTCCACAGAGCAGGAGAAAGGCTATGCACAGGTTCTAGGGAACATCGCTGGATTAATCGAGGGACTCCGTAACGCTAGCGATAAACAAGTAAAATTGGGTATGGGTATCCCGGGAGTTGTCAACCAATCAACGAAGCGAGTCCAGCAAGCCAACGCACAGTGTTTGATCGGTGAGGCTCTGGAGGAAGATTTGACAAATCGGCTAGGGCAGGGAATCAACATTGAAAATGATGCCAATTGTTTTGTCCTCAGTGAAGCCCTCCACGGTGCCGGAAAGGGCTACCAATGTGTTGCTGGCATAATCATGGGAACCGGCATGGGTGGCGGAATTGTGATCAACGGCCAGCCCTGGAAGGGAAGAACCGGCCTTGCAGGGGAATGGGGCCATGCATCAATCGAGGAGCCTGATGGTGTACTATGCTGGTGTGGACGCAAAGGTTGTGCAGAAAATTATCTCTCAGGAACCGGAATCCAAAGGATTTATCGAGAAGCAACTGGTCAGGATCGCAGCGTTGCTTCCATCCATGAAGGCTTTCTTAGTGGCGATAGTGCTTGCAAACTGGTTATGGATCAGGTCCTAAACTATTTTGCTCGATCTATGGCAAACATCATGGTTCATCTGGAACCAGATATCATTGTGATTGGTGGTGGAGTCTCAAACCTACCGATCCTTTATACTGAGGGCCTCATAAGAACAAATGAAATTGTTTTTGGCACCCCACTAACAAAGATTGTAGAAAATCAACTAGGTGACTCTAGTGGTGTACATGGAGCAGCTGTACTCGCAGTGTAACACTTCAAAAAAGACTTGCTAGCGAAAGCGAAGTTGCATATTTAATTTGGTTTGCTGAAGTGGTGGAACTGGTAGACACGCTGTCTTGAGGGGGCAGTGGGCTTTCGCTCGTGGGGGTTCGAGTCCCCCCTTCAGCACCAGATAATTAGCTCACCGAATAAAATCAGTATCTTAGTACTAGTTTTCCTGCCTCAGACCCGTTCCGTATAACATTCTGTATAACAAACCTCCTAGATTTTCGACTCAAGGCATCTTGTCTACTGTTTTGAATTATCTGTCAAGATTAAGGGTTAATTTAGGCCATTTAAGTCGATAGTCTTTTAGCAGCATCTACTAGCGAGCAAGTTTAATCTAATTTGAATTTCTACTCCTCTTAGACACTCCAGGTCTGTCTTGTTAGTATTAGGTAAAGATAGGCCTGGATAAACAACATTTGTTTTATTTACTTAACATAATATTTTGTTTATAATATCTTTCTATTTGAAGCTTATAAAATTGAGTTACTTTTAATAGCAGGAATTTTAGTAACAAAAATTCTAATGAAAAGCTTACTAGAATAGTACCAAACTAGCTTTGCGGCTCATGCTAGATACTAGTAAATTCGTGCTAGTATCAATTAGTTTATAGCACCAAACTAGTTTTCAGTTTTCGTTGATCTATTAGTACTAGCATGGTGCTAGTTTGTTAAAGAGTACGACTAGTCATTACCTAAATATACTATTCATATCAATTAGTTAAATGGGTAATTTCCTACTATTTTCAATGAATGCTAGCACCAAACTAGTATCTCAGCAGGAATAGTCAGATCGATTTGTACTAGCGGAAACTAGCACTAGTCGAGCAATTCTCATAAAGCGCCGCAAGAGACAACTAGATTGCAGGGTAGGAGGACAGGGAAGTAGGTTAACCCGAAAGATTTCATCGCAGTACTTGAACTCTAGAAAATCAATAGTGAGATCAACATCTTTTGCAAATGATTTGCTAGTCTATTTGTAGATTTCTTCTGCTTTCATCAGGGCCTACGATGCAGTCATTGCAGTGAGAATATACCCCAGAATAAGGGGTGCTGGAAAGGGTGACACTTCTCTGATGGGTGACACTTCTTTTCCAAGCTCAGTCCAGTGTCCAGTGTCTTGGCTTTTGTTGTCGTCTGTTTTTGTCACATTGGTGTCACTAGATCTGTCACCTTTTCGAGAAGTGTCATCGAAGTGTCACCCCTTCCAGCCCAGTGTTTCTCTGGCCTTGAGGGAAAAAGGTGACAGATGACAGATCTTTGTAAGTCCAATATAGAGAAACAAAACACTCTCTTCTGCTTCTGAAGTTGTATATATAGACTTTCGCAGAAGTGTCACCTGTCACCGACCCTTTGAATTAGACCAAATTCTTCTTGTTTTCAATCATTGATCACTACGAATGCATACGGCCCCTCCAAAGAGATAGAAGCTTAGAACCTAGTAGCGAATTAAGGTATTCGTCAAAGCACTTTGACAAAGCTAGTTTAAAGACTGAAACCCAGCACTGCAGCTCAAGAGGATAGTGAAATGAGACAGGGGAGGGGGAGAGCAACTAGTACACACACCTATTTTTATTACCTCCCCTAATCGATTTTCACACGCAGTCAAATTTAGTCATCAGTAATCTAAAAGCCTAATAGGAACCCGATGCATCAAGCTAGGAACCTGACATGGAAGCAGGAGCGTTTTGTCTCAGAGTATTTGCTGAGTGGAAATGCCGCTGAGGCTGTAAGGAGAGCAGGCTATCAAACCCGCTATCCTTCAGAAGTCGGCTACGGCCTCAAAAGACATCCGAAGGTGAGAACAGCTCTCGTAGAAGCTCAAGAGGCTCGAGCTAGACGTTTAGAGATTCAAGCAGATCTGGTTGCCAGTAAGTTTCTGCAGTTGATGGAGAGAGCACTGGAGGCAAAGGATTTTGAGACGGCATTGAAAGCTTTAAACCAGTTATGCAACAAGCTGAAAGTCTTTGAGCGCCATCAAGCCTTGCCACTACTGGAGATAATGGAACAGGCCCCAAATGACTGGGAAGGCATGCTGAGAGCAACTATCGGGGTTCTAGCGATTGCAGGAAAGTATGATGAGTTGCTCAAGGCCTTGAAGCTCAAAGCTCAGCTTGAACAAGCTAGCAATGCAGAAGGGATGTATGAGCAGGCCTTACTCAGTCTAGAGGTCTGAAATAGCTATTCTTTTCTACACTGAGCGTCTTCTTATAAGTCTCTAAATTACTATTATCTAATAACTTTTCTACTAAAAGAGGCTTAACTCTTCCTTAACAAAGATAGTTTTTGAAAGTATAGAAAATTTCTAATGGCCGAAGTATCTTAAGGAAGCTTAAAGCATTACCAATCCCACCTGCCTCTATCCGATCATCCAGATTCACTCTAATCTTTAATATACCTCTCAGAGTTCTCAGAACCGTCTTGGCTAGGTTTTATAGAATCTATTATAACGCAGTCATTAATTATTTTTCGGCTGCTGGTGAGAGATCTGGAGATCTTAATGACAATATAAATATCTTTGGCACACTTTGTGGAAGTAAGCCCCCCCCCTTCTCTGAAAGATCATTG
>JAQWOT010000181.1 GCA_029245725.1 SAR324 cluster bacterium
CCCTCCCCGTTCAGGGTCGTTCTACCAGAGGTTGCTCCAATCAGGAAACCACGAGCCTGCATGTCGCCTGCTGCCCAGGCAAGATCTCCAATTCGTTGGAATCCAAACATCGAGTAGAAGATGTACACCGGAATCATTTGCAAGCCCGAGGAACTATAGGAAGTTGCTGCTGCAATCCAAGATGACATCGCTCCCGCTTCGTTGATCCCTTCCTGCAGCAATTGGCCTTTCTGATCTTCGCGGTAGTACATCAACTGATCACGGTCAACCGGCTCATACTTCTGTCCTTCGTGAGCATAGATCCCAATTTGGCGGAACATCCCCTCCATCCCGAAGGTACGGGCCTCATCTGGAACAATCGGCACCAAGCGTGGGCCAAGTTTCTTGTCACGAGTCAGCGTGGTCATTGCCTGGACCAATGCCTGGGTCGTTGACATCTCTCGATCACCAGAGTCCTTCAGCAAACGCTCAAAGGTGCTCAGTTCTGGAGCCTTGAGTTCATCTCCGCGCTGCAAGCGCATTGGCAGAAACCCACCGAGTTTTCCACGACGCTCTTTTAAATACTGCATCTCCTCGGTTTTCTCATCTGGGCGGACCAACTCAAGCTTGGCAACCTGCTCATCAGAAATTGGCAGACTGAAACGATCACGAAACTTATAGAGGTCATCACTGGACATTTTCTTTTGCTGATGGCTTGGATTAGCAGCCTCACCTGAAGCGCCCATCCCAAAGCCTTTGACGGTCTTCATCAAAATTACAGTTGGCTGTTCCTGATGATTCACAGCAGAATGGTACGCTGCATAAACCTTGAAAAGATCATGACCGCCCCGCTTCAATTTCCAGATCTCGTCATCAGTCATATTCGAGACCATCTCCAGTAATTCTGGATATTTGCCAAAGAAATTATCACGGGTGTAGGCTCCACCTTTGTTCTTGAAGTTCTGGTACTCACCATCAACACATTCTTCCATCCGCTTGCGCAATAAACCTTTCGGATCTTGGACCAGTAGGGAGTCCCAATTACCACCCCAGAGCACTTTGATTACGTTCCACCCCTCACCTCGGAAGGCACCCTCCAGTTCCTGTATGATCTTGCCATTTCCTCGAACAGGACCATCTAATCTCTGCAGATTACAGTTAACCACAAAAATTAAGTTATCCAACTTCTCTCGGGTTGCTAGGCCGATGGCTCCTAGGGTTTCTGGCTCATCTGTTTCCCCATCACCAAGAAATGCCCAGATTTTCCGGTTACTGGTGTCTGCCAAACCTCGATTGTGAAGATACTTGAGGAAGCGCGCCTGGTAGATCGCCATAATCGGACCCAATCCCATGGAAACAGTTGGAAACTGCCAAAATTCTGGCATTAACCAAGGATGTGGGTAGGAGGAAACTCCATTACCTCCGGCTTCTTGTCGAAAATTTAGTAGTTGGTCTTCGCTGAGTCGACCTTCTAGAAAAGCCCTCGAATATATTCCTGGTGCGGAGTGCCCCTGGAAATACACGAGATCACCGCCATGGTCGTCGTGGCGCGCGTGCCAGAAATGGTTAAAGCCTACTTCATAGAGCAAGGCAGAAGAGGCATAACTGGCAATGTGTCCTCCAAGTTCTGAGCTTTCTTTGTTCGCCTTGAGGACCATCGCCATTGCATTCCAGCGTACAAATGCCTGCAGGCGCTCCTCCACGTCTGGATTGCTTTCTGGTCTGGCTTCCAGTTCGGTAGGGATCGTGTTTTGGTACGGTGTATACGCAGAGTAAGGAGTATCGACGCCAGCAATTTGCGCCTGATCAATCAGCCGACGCATTAAATACTGAGCCCGCTCCCTGCCTTCGTGGACAATTACGGCTTCCAATGCCTCTTGCCACTCTTGCGTTTCTTGGGGATCAATGTCATGGACCGGTGTGTTCATTGCGTTTCCTTCATGTTCTCAAAGCGATAGTTGATGCTGAAGAAACTCTCAGCCAGAGGCATAGCAAAGACGACTAAGTTATCTGTCAATGTCACTATAATCAAGAGTTGGTAACCCATCCCTTCGCCCAAAATTAGGCTGATTGGAAACTCTGCCAAAATATAGTGAGCAATCTGAACCTATTGGATTCATCAAAATCATTTCTCTTCAAACATTTTTGTTGTAAGTTTACAAATCGAAGTGCAAGAGAAAGCATAGTCCATTTTCCAGGCAATTATATGGCCTCAACGCAATTATTCTCTATCCTGACCATTGCAATCCTACACAAATTATGGGAACGTAGATAGCATTATCAAAAAATCAATCAAGAATTCATGGACTTAGAAAAAATATTAGCTCTCACAAAGAATTTAAGTGTCCTGATCGTAGAAGATGAACTTGCGTTGCGAGAGTCTTTCCAGTTTCTACTGCAGAACCTATTTGCCGAGGTCGACACCGCAGAAGATGGCCAGGAAGCTCTCAACAAAATGGATGAGCGAGATTACGATATCGTTTTGACGGACCTGAGCATGCCTCGCATGAGTGGATTA
>JAQWOT010000182.1 GCA_029245725.1 SAR324 cluster bacterium
AATTCTCTCCTGATGCAGTTCACATTGCTACCGAAGGATCTTTGGGGATATTCACTAGAATTTGGTTGGCTCATTTGAAGATTTCATTCACCACAAGCTACCACACTCGCTTTCCTGAGTATGTTCAAGAACGACTGCCCATCCCACTGTCCTGGGGGTACAACTTTCTTAGGTGGTTTCATGGGGCTGCGGAAAGAGTGATGGTGCCAATTCCTACAATGGAGCAGCTTCTCAATCAGCACAGGGTTCACCAAAAGACGGTTATATGGAACAGAGGAGTCAATCACGAACTATTCCGACTACGTTCCCAGGAAGATTCCTATGGTCTTCGTCCTTATTGGCTCTGCACAGGCCGAGTAGCTGTCAAAAAAATATTGAGGCTTTCCTCAGGCTTGATTTACCGGGCACTAAAATCATTGTGGGTGATGTTCCAGCTCGAGAATCAATGCAGAGAAAGTATTCTGAGGCTGTTTGGCTCGGTTACAAATTTGGAGAGGAATTGGCCAAACTCTATGCTGATAGCGATGTTTTTGTGTTTCCTTCCAAGACAGACACCTTTGGGAATGTGCTACTGGAGTCAATCGCTTCAGGAACACCAGTAGCTGCTTTCCCAGTTCCTGGTCCTCAAGATGTCCTGAGGCCAGGAGTGGATGGAGTATTATCAGAAAATCTGAAAGAGGCCTGCCTCAGCGCTTTAAAACTGGATAGAGATGTTGTTCATCAAAGCTCGATGGATTGGGACTGGGATGCCTGCTTCCAGACCTTTCTGTCCCATCTGGCTCCTATTGAAAGTGGTAAATTCGGGGTTCAGTTCAACAAATTTGATTCCCTGACCATCTTGCCTACTTCAGACTAGTTGGTTGTAGTCCATTTCAGGAGGGGTTGCTCCATTCGTACCTGTTGTCCAAATTGTAATTCAGGGAAAGGCTCAACATCTTTGTTGAATAGTAAAATAATTGTAGAGCCGTGCTCAAACCAGCCCATTTCCTGACCTTTGAGATAGTTGGATTGGCAGGGAATCTCGTTCGGGCCCTGATAGCGAAGATTCAACAAAACATCTAGCGCATGCAGTCTCATGCTAGCAACCAATACTGCTGCAACGGGAACCATTAGAAAATCAACTGCTGCCGCAGTCTGCAAGTGCATAACGATTCTCTCGTTCTTGCAGAAAAGCCTTTCCATGTGCTTCAAGACAATTGGGTTTACATTCCAAGTGTCGCCACTGATATAAGTCACATGTTTTAGCTGCACATCACAGGGAGCATGAAACCGATAGTACATGCTGGAGGTCAAGTGCAGTGTGAGATAATAGCCACCCTCCAACTTTTCAGCCCAACCCCAGCTAAATAGACTCTCTCCCAGCAAGCTTTGTAGACTGTAGGGAAAGCCCTTAGCTTGGAAGATCTGATTCTCTTCAATTTTCCCTGAGCATCCAACAATCGCATCACACGGTGAGGTTAGGATGTCTGGATTAGGATGAATCGGCCGCAGACCCGGTTTCAACTCCCTAGTAAAACACTCATGCAGGCTCTTGAAAGTCTTGGTATTGGATTCAGAAAGATCTAAGTCGCTGAAGGTTTGCCAGAGCGCAATGGAACTTTTTACAATCCAGGGATGCTCTAGCTTACTCTACCAACCCATAAAACGAGTTAGGGTGATTCTGGGAATTCGATTAGTCAGCAAAAAATTGAGATCTTCCTGCTGAGCAAGCTGTTTAAGAAAATTTGTCAATGGTCCTTCATTTAGTTGTAAAAATTTAGTCAACACATCAACACGGAAACCTTTTGGAAACCACTCTCACTAGTCTTAGCATACTGGCTGCGCTCAGCCCTAAAATTTATCGTAGAATCCAACTGTCCCGAGCAAAGCACAGATCATTAGCGGGTCATTCCCGAATTGCAAAATTCCTCACACGCCTATTGCCTGGTTATGCATTAGGTGAAGAGCTTTTCTTTATTGCAGATGGAGCCCCAGATGATGTGGCTGAGAAAAGGAGAAACGGGTTTAATAACCTTGCTCGAACACTACAAAAACATAAAAAACACTGAGTTTAACCACAGAGGCCAAGGAGTACCTGAGTGATTTGCAGTTCACATCAGTTTATCGAATTCCGTTTGCATTCAGCCCCTACGCTAGAGAGCACCTCAAGGTTGGAAGTGTTGCAAAGTCGTTTGATGGCGTCATTTTGATAGACTTGGATGATTGCCAGTTTTATGACCTGACAGGTTCCTATGGAGTAAACCTTTTTGGTTCCGATTTTTATAAGCGTACTATGCGAATAGGCCTAGAAGAAGGTGTTCCTCTCAGCCCAGCATTAGAGGTTTATCACCCGCATGTAGCCAGTAACGTGTCTCGACTCTGTTAAATCAGTGGTATGGATGAAGTTTCCTTTCACATGTCTGGAACAGAGGCTGTGATGCAAGCTGTCAGGCTCGCCCGTTACCATAAGGGGCGCACACGCCTTGTTCGTTTCTGTGGAGCCTATCATGGGTGGTGGGAGGATTTTCAGCCAGGGCCTGGGAACCCACAACCACCACATAAAACATATACTTTAGCTGATATGGGTGAGCGCTCCCTACAAGTATTGCGATCTCGTAAGAATATTGCCTGTGTTTTAGTAAATCATTTAAAGGCAATGCATCCCAATCGAAATTGCCCCGGGAGATTCAACGCTGCTAGATGGAAGCCGCAAGGCGCAATATGATCGAACGTCCTACACATCATGGCTGAAGCAATTGAGAGAAGTATGCACTGAAAAAGGAATTGCTCTGATTTTTGATGAAGTGTTTCTGGGTTTCAGGTTGGCCCCTGGTGGTGCACAAGAATATTTTGGGGTTCAAGCCGATCTCGTTACTTATGGAAAGACACTTGGTGGCGGTTATCCTGTTAGAGTGGTCTATGGCAAACACCACTGGATGAGACGCTGGAAAGAGAACTATCCAGCAGATATCTGCTTTGCTCGTGGAACATTCAATGCCCATTCTGTGGTGATGTCAGCAATGAAGGCATTTCTGGATGAGATTGAAAAGCCTGAGATCCAAGCTCTTTGTGAGGGGCTGGACGAACGATGGAATCAATGCTGTTGAAAATTCAACCACACCATGAGGGAGTTTGATTTCCCTATTCAGGCTACAAATATGTCCTCTGTTTGGACAATCAGCTATACTCAACAAGGACGCTATACTGGCTACTCCAATTTTATCTGCGTGCCGAAGGACTAGCTCTCAGTTGGGTTGGTACGGGACGGCTGATTTTCAGTCTCAACTATGGAGAAACTGAATTCCAGCTCTACCAAAAATTAGCTTAACAGAATTTGGAAAACTCAATCTGGAGGGAGAACAGATCAGCTATTTTCCGTAGAACAGCAGCGAACTTCGTGGAAAGGTGTTCACAATTTACCATCTGGTGGGGACCCGTTCAGTGGCATCCCTGAATGACGCCTTCATTGATCGACTTTTGGAGGAACAGTTTGACTTACTCCCGGGTAATCCCCATCAGACAATCAATATCATCAATTTGGATGATGCCATGTTCAGCACCTCCGGTATCGTCCAGCGCACTGTGGAAGACCGCAAGCGGAAGTACATCGTGCCTGGCTTCACACTGGACAAGGAGGGGGTGATTTGCAATGCATGGGGATTAGCTCCAGAGAGTTCTGCAGTGATCATCCTCAATAGATCTGGGAAAGTGGTTTTTTTAAGGATGGGCAGCTAAGCCAAGCAGAAATTGATCGTGCTGTTCAATTGATCAAGCAAAACCTATAGTTGACTTTTCTCTAACATAAATCCCATTCGGGGCTAACACTCATCAGGCAAAATTTTGTAAATAATTTTTGCCATTGATGAGGAATAAAGATGGTTCGTAAGCTAACGCAAACCAACATTGAAGACCCTTTGATCATCCTAGGTGAGATCCTTCCCAAGCCACTCAATAGACTGGCCCCCGAGCTAGAAATTTTGACTGGAATAAGCTGCTTGAATCGTGAATATGAGCAACTTTCAGTCGACCTGAAATCAGCTAATTTCTGGGAAATCTCCCTCAGCACACTGAAGGTTGAGCCTCGAATTTCAGAAGAAGATCTGCAACACATCCCTGCCAAGGATCCCCTTGTTATTGTTGCCGATCATCCCTTTGGTGGGCTTGAAGCTGTCGTCCTTGGCACGTTGCTGAAGCAAGTCCACCCAGACTGCTGGATGATGGGCAACTATTTGCTCAACAAGATCCCGGAAATCCAGCTCTGGATTTTCCCAGTCGATCCCTTTGGAAATCCGTCTTCCAGTCCAGCCAACAGCAAAACATTACGTGAAACACTGCACTTTGTGCGTGCAGGGGGAGCGCTGGTCATTTTCCCAGCTGGAGAGGTCTCATATCTCCACTTGAAGTCACTAAGTATCATGGATTCAGCGTGGACACCTCATGTCTCAGCAATTTTGCGAATGACAAGGGCGACTGTCCTGCCGATGTTTTTTCGAGGTCAGAACAGCATCCTCTTCCAGTTGCTTGGTCTGATTCAGACAAGATTGTGGACCGCGTTATTGATCCAAGAACTTTTCAACAAGCAAGGGTCCTCTGTTGAGATTTTCGTTGGGCAAGGTGTTCCTTACAAGCAGTTGCAGGAATTTGAGTCCAACGAAAAACTGATTGAATACCTTCAGTTCAAGACCTACTTCCGTGTGAATCAACGACACAAACAATTGATTCCCTTACCCAAATTGCTACTTCAGTCTCGCTCAATACGAAGACCAATCGCCGAGGCATCAGCACACAACCAGTTGAGCTTGGAAGTTGAAGGCTTGCTACAGGAACAGCTGTTGGTGGAAACGGAGGATTTTCTTGTAGGATACGCGAATCATACTCAGGTCGATGAGTTGATGCATGAGATTGGCAGGTTGTGAGAAATTACCTTCCGTGCCGTGGGAGAAGGTTCGGGGAAGTCTTTGGATTTAGATGCCTATGACGCAAGTTATCTGCACCTGTTTCTCTGGAGTAAGACAGAGGGTAGACTGGCTGGTGGGTATCGGCTCGGTTTGGTCGATAGAATTGGTAGGACTGCCGGAGTGAATGGACTCTACACTCATGCACTGTTTGAACTGAGTTCAAAATTTGTCGCAGAACTGAATCCTGTAATCGAAATGGGACGCTCCTTCATTCACCCTAACTTTGAACGACAGGCAGCACACCTGTCGTTGCTTTGGCGAGGGATTGGAAAATTCTCGTCCAGCACCCCCACCAGAATCTCTTTGGGCCCGTTAGCATCAGCCAGAGCTACTCAAGGACATCAAAGAACCTGTTACTTCGTTTTCTCAAAGCAAACCATTTTGATCACCGCCTGTCTCAGGAAGTTCGCCCAAGAACTCCATACCGACATCCACAGTCCATCCCCACAAGAAACAGTTTACGGAATACCCCCAATGATCTCGAAGAAATCAGCAATCTAATTTCTGAGATTGAGCGGGATAGCAAGGTCCTGTGTTGGTACGTCACTATCTGCGCTTAGGGGCTCGATTCCTCTGCTTTAGTGTGGATCGAAACTTTTCAAATGCATTGGATGGACTGATTGTTGTTCACGTGCCTTCTATTCCGCTAGCCTTGGCTAAGCGTTTCATGGGGAAAGATAGCGCACTCGCTTATCAGGAGTATCACCAAAGTCCAGAAGTCAAACAATCACAAGTGGTCTGATACTTTTCATCGAATGGGATTGGATTCGTAGAAATTTCGGGTGAGTCCCCCCTCATAAGTACTGCTTGAAGTCCACTCGGAACCAATCGATACGGCTCACTACAGTCTAAGATGCTACCGATCCAGTTCCCTCCTCCTCTTCTTTTTCATTTCTTCCTTTCTAGAATTGTCAACAATTCGATGTGTGGTGTGGCTGGGAAAAAATTGAATGCCTGTTGCCACTTTAGCTCATAGCAGTCCTGAAGGTCTTTGAGATCCCTCGCACAGGTGCTGATGTTGCAGGAAAGATAAACCAACCTTCGAGGTTTCACCTTTAGCAATTGTTGACGAACCTGATTGGCAATTCCAGCCCGCGGGGGATTCAGCAGAACAGTTTGCTGCGCACCAATTTGCTTCAAGGCTTGTTGTACTTTTGAGGGAGTGACCTGAAAGTAAGGAATTTCTTTGGTGTTCCTCTGAGCGAAATGGATTGTGTCAGGGTTTTCTTCAACAATCACACAGCTTTGTGTCTGTTCGGCATGGGGCAAACTGAGGGTTCCCACTCCACCATATAGATCTAGGACCTCTTCTCCCTTGATCCATTCACCGACTACGGGCATAAGTAATTCCAGGCAGAATGGATTGATTTGAAAGAAACCCAGCCCACCAAAATAGATTCTGGTATTCGCAACAGATTCGAACAATTCACTTTGAGAGAGTGCCTCTTTTGGGAAACTCTCAGAATAAGCAATGAGTTGGAAATCCAGTTTCGGCCAGTGGCGCTGGTGAGCGGTTAAACGTTGTTTTGCAGCTGCATTCAGCTGGAGTAAAGCAACAACTTGTCCTGCTCGATTCCCTCGTAAAACCAAGCGGCCCATCTCCTTTGGTCGGAGTTGAGCGTCGTCAAGCAGGAGGATCACTTCCTGAGATGCCCGTTGCAGGGTGGGTAGCCCGAGTTGGCAAGTTTCTACAGAAATTGGATTTTGACTCGCGGGCTCATGAAGTGCCAAGCACAGTCGGCCCTTCACTTGGGTAAAATGGAACTCTAACCGATTGCGGTAACCCAACCGAGGCCCCATCTCACTCACCTGTAAATCGTTTTGACAGAGCACAGTTTGACGTTGGAGGGTATCGTGGACAATCTGACGTTTCCAGTGGGCTTCTGCCTCAGGAGTGAGGATTTGCCAGGGGCTGCAGCAGTGAAAATGGGTTTCTTGTGGTGCGATCCGCTCTGGGGCTTCCTCAAAAATTCGAACGAGCTGGGCTTCTGAAAAATCTCCACGCTGTTTCTGTAATTCAATCTCTATGACCTCTCCAGGTAAAGCCCCTGGGATGAAAACAACCTGTCCCTTTAAGTGCCCCAGCCCTGCTCCACCGAAGACAAGTTTTTCAACTTGGCATTGGAAAAGAGCCACTAGAGATGTCCGTCCGCCAGAAACAAATCATCCCGGTGAATTACCGCTCGTGTATGTCCGTTGGCTTCACTTTGCTGGAGCAGGACCCGCAAAGCCTGAGCGGATTGAGCTGCGAGTCCAACCCCAATGAGTTCGTGTTGGAGATTTAAGATATTGACTGGATCCTTGGCACTAAAATTCCCTTGGACCTCACAAACACCTGAGAGCAAGAGACTCTTTTTATGAACTCGTAAAGCTTGTTCAGCACCTGCATCCACATGCAGTTCACCTTGACTCAGTGCTCCTGCTGCGAGCCACTGGCGGTAGCCTCGGAGCTTTGATCCATGAGCTATGAAATGAGTGCCCACCTGCGCACCATCCAAGATTTTGAGAACAGTATTGGGCTCTTTCCCTGCAGTGATGTAGGCATTAATTCCAAAGGAGATCGATTTTCCTGCCGCGTGCACTTTGCTCTCCATCCCTCCACGACCCACGTTGGTTCCTGGGCGCTGGCAATGCTGAAGCAACTCCTGATTCACTTGTTTGACTTCGGCAAGCACCACGTCTTCGAAAGAACCATCTGCTTGTTTCTCACGAACCAGCAACCCTGGCGCACTAGTCAGGAAAAATAGATGACTGGCACCTGCCAATGCAGCAAAAGAAACAGCGAGTTGGTCGTTGTCACCAAAGAAAGGCAACTCTTCTGTGGAGACTACATCGTTTTCATTGATGATCGGTAAGATTCCAAAGTGTAGCAGTTGTTGGACGGTATTGCGGATATTCAGATACGATTGTCGTTTGGCAAAGTCAGCCCGAGTGACAAGCACCTGAGCTACGAGGATTTGGTGTTCTTGAAAAAATTCTGAGTAGATTTGCATCAGGCGAACTTGACCAACGGCCGCCAACATTTGTTGAATACCCAATTCTTTACGCCCCTTACTTGGTGTCGCTGCTTGCGGAGGGTTTGGGAGGACTGTGCAGCGTTCCCGGCCAGCTCCAATTGCGCCTGAACTGACGAGTAAGACTTCATGGCCTCTCTGGCGTAATTCAGCAATTGTTTTCGCGAGTTCTTGGATCAGGTTATAATCCAATTTTCCATTGGGTTGCTGAAGAACATAAGTCCCCACTTTGAGGACAATGGTTTGTTGGGAGGACGTCGACATCAAAGAAAAAATTATTGAGAGATGAGAAGAAGGTACGGGTTAGAAACGATTTATAAAATTCAACAAAAACAGTTGTATGTAATGAAAAGAAGAAGTGCTTGGGGGTGAGGCAAGCAGATTGCAGATTACCATCTTAACAATGACGAATACAGCTGGATAATTAGGCATCTCCGGGTGCGATCACGGTTGACAAGGAAATCTGTTATGAGCAAGCATGCGCAGTACCATCGGGAGGATCTCCTTCCGGAAGATCGAAACCAGGAAAATGAGAAGAAGAAAGATGAAAACTTTCTGAATTTGTGGAGTTACCTCAGCCGGCGTTACCCAGACATTGATATTGAGAGCAAGCCCTTCATGGAATTGATTCAATTGAAGACGGCTTTGGAAGGTCCCCGAGAATTGCGCCACTGGAACAGTGATATTGCCACCGTTCGCAAGCGCTGATTATTCCTGCTCCACTGAGCTTCATGCATGGCTGTTTCAGGCTTCAGCGAAGAGTTTTTTGCAGACCGGTTTCGTCGTCCTGGGAACCTTAATGTCCTTGAGCAGCAACTCCGCGACTACGATCTTCAGAAAACGGAGCAAACTTTTGACAAGGAGTTTGTTCTCAAAAATCTGCACTTCTCGGCAAAACTTCCGGAGAAGGCAGTTACACTGCTTAAACACCTCATTCCTTCCATCCTCGAATTTTCAGCAAGTCTAAACCTAAGGCTTCGCGATCCGAATCATCAAATCCGCTTTCTACCTGTTCATGAATTTGAGTCTGAGTCTGGTTTGCAGTTGCAAGGGAAGGTGCCTTTGCCAGCTTCCAGACTTGATTTCAATGGAATTTCGAGAGTCTACACGGTCACTATCATTCTGCCGGAAGAGATCAAGACCAGTGAACAGATCATCAATATCACCCGTACCTTATTTTCCAAGCTGATTGGAGAAATTTATCTGAATGAGAGCGTACTGCCAATGGAATTCTACCAGCAGGGTTCTGATAGTGAGCAGTCGGGTGTAAGTGCAGGGATGCTTGAAAAGCTGGATATCCTTCGTACTCAGGAAGTTTCGAGCGTAGGCTGGGATCAGCAGTGTCAAAGTTTTGCTCAGCAGGGCCGATATTCGCTCAAGAAAGATGGAGAGAAGATCCGGGCTCAACTGACGACTCACTGGAGACAGCTTTGGGAAGCCCAGGCCCTACCAAAACAAATCAACCAAGTGATTGAACAATCCTTTGAAGACTTTCTGGAAACCTTTCCCCGCAATCCAACGGATGTTTTGCAGAAGAGTTTGCTGGAGGTCAAGAAGTTGGATCGACAGATTCATTTTCTACTTCCACATGAGCATCGAGCGTATTCACGGTTTGAACGTGAAGATCCAGCACATTATCTCAGGGCAGCTTCCAATAAGCTGGAAGAAATTGATGGGTTGATCGGTTTTATTTCAGAGTTGGCAGCCAATCTGAAAGAGGGTCGGGAGGATTGGGAGCCTGAAGAAGTACTGATTCAGTTGGCGAATCGGATGAGACAGCTTCAGCAAGAACGCAAAGCCCTGGTTTTTCTGTTACCAAATCAGCCGATTTCACACGCATTACAACGAGAACGCCAACAACTTCCGATTCAATTACTTAAACAATTGCCCAGAAGCTTACCTGTCAAAGAATGGTCAGGCTTTGTCAAGGAACTGCAGGGACAGTATGAAAACTCTATCTACTTAAAGCTCTGGGAGGCGCTTCGAGGACTGCATCGTTGGATCAGTTTGAACCAACAGCATTCAGGAAAAAATCCCCTCGAAGATAAGCATGTCAAGCGCCTTCAGCAGCTACTTAGAAATTTTCAATTTCGGTTGCCGTCGATTCAACAAACACGCTCAACGACAGGAGTTTTGATCAATTGTGCTGAAGAGTTTTTGCGCAATGATCAGCGTCAACGCTTTCCACTGGGAGAGTTTCGCAAGGCATGGAGCTATTTTATCTCTTCAATTCTGATTACACGCTATTATGAAGCACATGCAGGTCAACAGCGTTTCAATAAGGAACGCTACATGGATTCGATCAGACATTTTGTAGAACGCCAAGTCCACCGAGGGATCAACTACTACCACTTAGTTTTATTGTTTTTGCGAATCTATGAGGAGCGCGAACAAGACAAGCAAGTGGTCCCCTATCTACTTTACATGATCCACTACCCTCAAGCTTCTCTACGATTTATTTTTCACCGATTGTTGGCTCCGATTCCTTCTGGTCGTCACTATGAAGAAGATGAACTTCCTCGTCGACTGAAGCGAGTTGACGAGTACACTTACACGCTCTTGAAAGTGTATGAGAATCGGTTGCAGACTGCGATTCTTGAGGAAAATGAGGGGCGTCCCTTCACCGAGGCTCTACGCAAATCTCGATTAGGAACTGAGTGAGAAAGTAGCTAAGAAAATTCTTTGTATGGGAAAGAGTCAATCTTCCATGAACTGAATTTCTTTACCGCGAATCCCAGGCTGGATTTGGCCATCCACAAAAACAGTCTGACCATGAACAATGGTGCGAACCGGCCATCCTGTTAATTCCATGCCTGCGTAGGGAGACCAGTTAACCTTCGTGAACAGTTTCCCGTTTTCCACGGTTCGCTTCAACTGTGTATCGACCAAGGTCAAGTCAGCATCGTATCCCACCTGAATCCTTCCTTTGTTTTTCATCCTGTAAAGTCGAGCAGGCACTTCACTCATCCACTTTGCGATTTCCACCAAGCTGCAGTCTCCTTGACTATGTCTTGTCAGGAGTAATGGTAGGGAAGTCTCTACTCCGGGCATCCCCGATGGAGCCTTACCATAAGGAGCATCCTTCTCCTCAAGAGTGTGTGGGGCGTGATCAGTGGCAATGCAGTTGATAATATCATCTTTGAGAGCCTGCCAGAGTGCCGTGCCATGACGCTGACTGCGCAAGGGAGGATTCATTTGGGCTAGAGTCCCCAATTTCTCGTAGCAGTCTGGAGCTGTCAGTGTGAAGTGTTGTGGGCAGACTTCCGTAGAGATCTTGTGATCCCTTGGTAAGCGACGCAACAGCAGGGTCTCTTCTTCTGTGGTGAGATGCAGAATATGAAGCCGTCTTTTATATTGGAGAGATAGACGAACCGCTAATTCAGTTGCTTCCAGCGCGGTAGCTTCGTCTCGAATTTTAGAATGTGCCTTTACATCCTTACATCCATGGAGCAGGGCAGCGTTGTCTCGAATTTGACGTTCACTCTCGGCGTGTACAGCAATCAGACGAATTCCATTGGCAAAAATTCGCTCCAGGTCTTCTTCACGATGAACGAGCAGGTCTCCGGTAGAAGAACCCATGAAAACCTTGATTCCACAAACATTTGGAACGGAGTTGATCTCAGCTAGGTTTTCAGGAGTGGCGCCAACAAAGAAGCCATAGTTGACCACACACTGCTCAGCAGCACATTCTTTTTTGGCAGCCATTCGTTCTGCATTGATCACTGCTGGATTATTGTTAGGCATATCCAAGAAACTAGTGATTCCTCCAGCAGCAGCAGCTTTAGATCCAGTATGTAAATCTTCTTTGTGAGTATTTCCTGGCTCCCGAAAATGCACCTGAGGATCGATCAAGCCTGGGAAAAGGATCAAACCAGAAGCATCGAGAGTTTCTTTACCGTCAGGCAATCCACGACCAATAGCGCTAATGGTCCCATCCTCTATCAGGAGATCAGTTTCTTGAAGCTGATCGGGAAAAACGACAGTGGCATTTCTAATACAAAGGCTATTAGTCATAAGCTAGATTTTTCCTGGATAATAGGCAGTTGTTCGTTTTTTCCAAAAATGTAGAGCAGAAGTGCAGCCCGAATATAGACTCCGTTACGTAGCTGAGACCAGTACATTGCTCTTGGATTGGCATCGATTCCACTGGATATTTCCTGCCGCCGAGGTAGTGGGTGAAGAATGATGGCGTGTTCGGGTAGTAAGTTCACATTTTCTTCGGTGAGGCTGAAGCTGGCCAAGTCGATCTTGCCTGACTCTCTGGAGAGGTCGTATTCATCCTGTACGCGGGTCATATAAATGCAATCTACCTCAGGTAACACCTCTTTCAATTGATCTGTGAAGTGTAGACGAACACCCCGCTCTCCCAGATGTAATTCAAGATCTGGAGCAATTTGAAAGCCCTTGGGTGCGATGGCATAGAAATCGAGATCTTCATAATTAGCTAGCAAATACATGACTGAGCGCACAGCTCGACCACGTTGAAGATCTCCTACGAAAGCGTACTTCTTCCCAGAGATTCCACCCATCCGCTGGAAGGAGCGGTGCATCGTGTAGAGGTCCAGTAGTGCCTGGGTAGGATGCTGGTCTTTGCCACTACCACTGTTGAGGATTGGGACACTGAAGCCGGTCCGATCTTGGCGATATGCAATGTATTCACAAAAACCAGGTTTTGGATCACGCATGATTACAAGATCGAAGTAGCTGCTAAAGACCCGGATCGCATCTTCCTGGCTCTCTCCCTTATATTCAGAAGATAGTGCAGGATCTTGCACTTCCCCGGTTGTGATGCCGACAAGTTGGCAAGCAGTCAAAAAGGAGAGGAATGTACGAGTAGAAGGTTGAGTGAAGTAAAGCATCGCCCGCTTGTGGCGTAGCAGACGAGAGAGGAACTCAAGACCTTCGTAGTCATGTGACATGGCCTTGAGTGTGTTGGCGACACCGAAGATTTCTTCCATCAGCGGACGAGGGAACTGTTGCGACATCATCACATGATATAGTCGACCTTCACGCTGATAGTAGGGTAGTCTCTTGGCTACAGGCTGCCGTAGGTATTCATCGATCGTGAGCAAGCTCACAGTGTGGCCATCACTTTGCGGCAGGCTGCTGCTGTCTTTTCTAGGTCTTCTTCCGTGTGGGCCATTGAGATAAAGCCACTTTCAAAGGCAGAAGGTGCCAAGTAAATCCCTTCCTTTAGCATACCCATGAAGAATTTACGGAAGCGATCCTGATCTGATTCAGCAGCGTCCTGATAATTACGAACCAGTTTCTCAGCGAAGAAAAAGCCAAACATCCCACCCATGACATTGGTCTGAAATGGAATTCCATTTTGTCCAGCGCTCTGCCGCATTTCATCGATCAGCCAGTTGGATTTTCGGCTCAATTCTGCATATGTGTCGGGAGCCTGTAAAATTTCCAATGTTTTGTGACCCGCTGCTACTGCCAGTGGGTTCCCAGATAAAGTGCCAGCTTGATAAACTGGACCAGCGGGTGCAACCATCAACATCACATCTTGTCTGCCTCCATAAGCTCCAACTGGTAGACCTCCTCCAATCACTTTTCCAAAAATGGTCATGTCAGGGATAATCCCAAAAATCTCCTGGGCCCCTCCATAATCAACTCGGAAGCCGGTCATCACCTCATCAAACACCAACAAGGATCCATGAACATCGCAGAGATTCCGCAATCCTTTCAGAAAATCTAGGTCTGGCACTACCATTCCCATGTTTCCTGCGACAGGTTCAAGAACTACGGCTGCGATCTCGGAACCATATTCGTCAAAGAGATCGGTGACCGACTCGAGATTATTGAAATCGGCAAGGAGAGTGTGTTCAACGAAAGACGCAGGTACTCCTGGGGAGTCTGGAAGGCCAAGAGTCATCACGCCTGATCCTGCTTTGACCAATAAAGAATCCACACTGCCGTGGTAGCAGCCTTCAAATTTGATGATCTTGTCGCGGCCCGTATATCCTCTGGCAACTCGGATCGCAGCCATGGAAGCTTCTGTACCGGAGTTGGTCAGTCGAACCATTTCGACACTGTTCACTGCAGTACAGATCATTTCTGCTAGATACACTTCTCCTTCGGTAGGTGTTCCAAAAGAAGCTCCTCGATGAAGTGCCTCTTCGATCGCAGCCATTACTTCAGGGTGACAATGTCCAAGAATAAGAGGCCCCCAAGAGCCAATATAATCGATGTAGTTATTGCCATCGACATCAGTAATGTGGCTCCCTTTCCCCTCACGGATGAAAAGAGGTGTACTGCGAACAGATTTGAATGCTCTGACAGGGCTGTTCACTCCACCTGGAATGCGCAGTTGAGCTCTGGCAAAAAGTGAGGATGATTGGTTGATTTGCATTATTGAGTTGGTGGGTAGGTTCTTGGTCAGCGATGTTGACGACGTTCTTCGAGCTCCTGCTCTTCCTTTGCCTTCAGACTGAGAGTAGTGACGGGACGGGCTTCCAGACGTTTTCTTTCAATCGGCTCGCCGGTGATCTCACAAATACCAAAAGTGCCATCTTCAATGCGCTGTAAGGCAGCTTCGATCTTGCTGAGTAGCTTTCGTTCGCGATCTCTGATCCTCAGGGTATTGAAGTGCTCAGCTTCCAGGCTGGCTCGGTCGTTTGGATCAGGGTAGAGAGTAGACTCATTCTGCATTTCCTCAACAGTTGCTGCACTTTCCGCGTAAATCCCATCACGCATTATGAGCAACTTCTTTCGAAAATATTCTAACTCTTCTTCGGAAAGTGCAGATTCTGATGTGGTTTCTGCCATGGACTATTTCCTCCCTGAATAAGAAACCAGAAAAGATTTTATTAGGTAAGAATTACAGAAATTTATATTGGCGGATTTCTGACCAAAAATAAAGTTTTGGGAAATTATGGGTGGCAAAGAGTTCTTTTATTCTTGGCACACATACTGCAGATTGTGTATAAATAGCCTAAAAAATTCTTGAATAAGATTAGTTAGGAATCTGAAATCATTCACTAATAAATAATTAATTTAACAAGGAGATCTCATGATCCTTCAAATCACCCGCGAAGAAATTCAAGCAGCCACTACTCGTTATCTGGAGCGAGGTGGACAAATTCAGCAGATTGATAAAGTAATTGGAGAACCGATTTTCGGTGATGACCTAATTTTGACGGAAGATGTCCTGGAGATGATTGAAGTCCAAGAAAGCGATTTGTGGTAAGCAATGATGCAGATCTCCGAAAGAGGGATGAGTCATGAAGAATCAACCTCTTTCTCTGCGACAATTTGAAGAGATGCTGTGGCAGCAGACGCTGGAGCGAATGCGCCACGGATGGAATTCCCAAAAACAAAATCGGGAAGAAAATTTACCTCCTGTCTGAAATTTGCGCGCGAGTTTCCCCAATCGGTTCCTGCTTGATTCTCTTGACAAAAAAAGCGTTAGGGCCTTCGCAGTAGCGAGGTTCAAAAGTTTTAGCGAAAACAAACATCATAGTTTTCCCTCCTTTCATTTCCAGCACTTCGAAACGCCAATCTTCTACCTGATCTAGAAAATGTCGGTGCAGTACCCGGTATTTCTCTGCTTCTCGCTGCAATAAATACATTGAAGCTGGTGTCCATTCGTCTTCGACGCTACTTCCGTAGATTCCAGTTGGTTCAAATTCTGTCAATTGACGAATTGCTTCAGCACAGCGGTTGCCAGATATGCTATTCCCTTGGGCAAACACTGGAGAAGCGAGAGCTAGACAGCAGAAGGATAACCAAAATTTGGACATGGGCTTTCAAAAACTAATAGGTTCCACTTGTATTTGATCCTTATGCAACCGAATACGGTGAAAACTGGATGTAGACTTCTCGTCGATCATGGTCGATGAAGCCGAATTGACAACATGCAGCGAATGCGATGCATATTGCTGTACATGATGCCAGTTATGATGAATGTGTCCATGCAGGTATAGTCGAATCTGTGGCCGACTGCTCAGCCAATACTGGATCTGCTCCAAGTTCAGCAGTTCGTGTTTCGTATCGTGTTCTCTGTCTGGGAAACTGATTGGGTAATGGTTGACCAGAACAAACCGCGTATCTGTCGCTTGTTGTTGCATGTACTCGTCTGTGGCCTTCAGGGTTTGACGCCGGACACAGCCGGAAGCGCTGTACCATGGTGTTGGTGCTGCGCTATGCCAACCAATTAAGTGCCAATTCTGATTAAGTCGACGGGTGTGGATTTCATTTTTTCCAAAAAAACTTCCAAAGTAGCTTCGGAAATAGTCTGATTCTTCGTTTTCGCTTACGTAATAATCATGATTTCCAGGAACAATGCTAACTCTTTCCTGATTCTGCAATAGAGGCCGCAAAGCCATTCGTGCTTTGGCAAATTCCTCAGGCAGCGCAAGTTGTGTGAGATCTCCGCTAATCACCAAGTGATCCCAACCCATCTGTCTCACAACTTCAATCAGTTGAAGGTAGCGCTGTGATGGATATTTCGAGCTCCGGTTCAGCCACCAATTGGTAGCTCCCAGTAGTCGTTTAGAAAACCACTGGTTCCAATTTTTGGGATATGCACTGAAATGTAAGTCAGACAGATGCAAGATCGTTAGCGAATCAGTTGACACAATTGCTCTGCTACTGGAATTTCGGATTGCGTTCGGAACTGATCAATGTATCCTTGCAAACGAATCAGGAGAGGGGTTTCCAGACAGTCCGAATCGCTAGATTCTAGGCGCTGCTGCTTTCGCTGTTTTCAGCATCTGCCAGTTGATCTCAGGTTGGCATGCCAGAAAAAAGCCAAATCAATTTAGTCCCCGATCACCTCTTCTTTAATAGTATTTTCAGTAATGGAGCCCAAAATGCGGAGAAATTCCTCCTTTCGACGCCGGTCCTCAGGAGCGTCAGCGAACCGAACTCGCCGAAGTTCGGTAGCGTTTCGAGAACAAGTGTTGGGAAGTCCCAGTTTGCCAGCACCTATCCAAAAGATGTTGGATGGAATTGAGCGACAGCTCGGCATTCGTGACTGGAGTCTGTCTACCTTGGCTGCTGTAGCCTTGTCACGAAGAGCCTGGATGATTCCAGTCTTGTTCGTACTGCTTGCTGGCTTCGTGATTGCGGCTGGTGGTGGCGGTGGAACTGTGGAAACAAACTTTCCAATAGCCCTGGAAGATTATAACGACCCAGAAGGAGGAGGGATCGGATCAATTCTGGCTTCTCGTATTGCAGAAAGTCCCTTCAACCTTGTTGGCTCATTGGTGTTCCTGTTAGCGATTTGCCACACTTTTGCGGCTGCTCCAATAACAGAGAAAGCTCACCACATCAAACATCACCACGAAGAAGAGCTTCGCAAAGCAGGAAAGTCTGAGGAGTTCATTAAGAACAGTCCATCTTTTAAAGCGGAGTTGTTTCACTTCATTGGTGAAATAGAGGCGATTTTTGGAATTTGGGTGATTGCGCTGATGGTTGCCATCATTGGATTCTACGACTGGTCTACCTTTAAAGACTACATCGCACACACGGTGGTTTATATTGAGCCAATGTTTGTTGTAGTGATCATGGCTATCGCTTCTACTCGTCCGATCGTGAAGCTAGCAGAACAAATTATGGGTAGAGTGGCTGCGTTTGGTCAATCTACTACTCAGGCTTGGTGGTTCTCTATTTTGACCCTAGCTCCTTTGCTTGGCTCCTTCATTACTGAGCCAGCTGCAATGACAATTGCTGCTTTGTTACTAGCCAAGCAGTTCTATGATTACAACCCGAGTCCTAAGTTCGCTTACGCAACGATTGGGCTTCTGTTCGTTAATGTGTCTGTCGGAGGCACGCTGACTCACTTTGCAGCTCCACCAGTTTTGATGGTCGCAGCTCCCTGGGGTTGGGACATCGCGTTCATGATGGTCAACTTTGGTTGGAAAGCTGTCATAGGTGTTGTGATAGCAAACATTCTCTACTACATCATTTTCAAGAATGAATTTGCCAACTTAAAGAAGTCTGACTCTAGCGAATCATCCGAAACAAATGCACCAGTCAAGTGGGAAGATCGTGAAGATCCGATTCCAGGTTGGGTCACAGTCACTCACCTGCTCTTCATGGCCTGGACTGTCTTCAATGCGCACTACCCACCGCTGTTCATTGGTGGCTTCCTCTTCTTCATTGGATTCACCATGGCCTCCAAAGCCTATCAAAACAAACTGGAGATCAAGGGGCCATTGTTGGTAGGCTTCTTCCTAGCTGGTCTAGTAACTCACGGTGGGGTTCAGGCTTGGTGGATCGCACCTGTGCTACAAAGTTTGAGTGAGTTGCCCTTGATGATTGGATCAACGGTTTTGACAGCGTTCAATGACAACGCAGCAATCACCTTCTTGGCTACACTGGTACCTGGCTTTACCGATGGCCAGAAGTACGCAGTTGTTGCGGGTGCTGTAACTGGTGGTGGTCTGACTGTCATCGCCAATGCTCCGAATCCTGCAGGACAATCCATCTTGTCACGCTACTTCCCTGGCGGTGTGAATCCAGCCAACCTAGCTATGGGTGCGGCCATTCCTACCGTGATTATGGGTGTCAGCTACATGGGCTTCTACTACCTGCTCGGCTGATTCCTTTCCTTGTGCAGCAGATCCTCCACTCCCAGTGACAGGATCTGCTATCTTCACTAGATTCACTTGCGCTCCCTGCTAGCTTTCGCTAGGTTGTTTCCTACTTTCCTTTTGCAATTTATTCACTTTCACTGAGATACTATATGAGAATGTTGACAGGTTTATTCCTCTTGGCCTTAGCTCTTGCAGGTTGCACAGAAGAAGCTCGCAACCAATTTTTTAGAAGTGCAGATAATGTTCTTGGAAAAGACTACAAGGTCAGCTACGTTGATGAAGGACAAGTCGTTAAGTCTTGGACAATCAAGGATGGTAAGATTACCAGTGGCGAGAAAGAGGATGGAACACCTACCGGTTATTATTACTTCTGGAGTGAAGAAACCGGATATGTTCAGGTGCCTATCGATCGAACAATTGTAGAAGAGCTACGGGATAGCAAGGCAGTTGCTGTACAATGAGAGGAAGTCCGTGCGCAGAACAGTGCACGGGCTTTGTAGGGTTGGGAATCAGCTGTAGAGAATACCTTGTTTACGGAAATGCTTTAGGGTTGCCGATTCTCTCAGATCTCCTGGTTTCAGGATGACCGCATCCGTCGCAATACGTCCCTTGGAACTCAATAGAGAACCTCCGACTGCAAGACGGTATGGTGGAATAACAGGAAGTAGAAACGTTTCACTACCCACACGGCACTCAAGTGGAGGAACTACGTCTCCTGTCTCCTCATCGATAATTTTCTTACCAGAAGCCATCACGACCCCGCTGGCAACGACCGCACCTTCTCCAATCACCCCTGCCACCTCGCACATTGCTCCGATCTTGACGTTATCTTCGACAATAGAGGCCAGACGGCCCGCAGGTTCGAGGATGCCTTCTATTCCAGAGCCTGCACCGAATTTAACCCCTCGACCAATTTGAGCACAGGAAGCGATTCTACTGCCACCATCAATCATCACACCACCCCCAGCAATATAGGCACCGATGTTGATGAAAGCCTGATTCATAATTACGGTTTGTGGGCCAATATAGGCTCCATTTCTCACGATACTACCAGGCGCATAGCGAACACCGCTAGCCTCAAAGTCTTGATCCGTGTAGTTGGAATACTTCAAAGGAACTTTGTCCCAGTAGTTTGATTCCATCCGCTGATTTCCGTGCGTACCAAAGTAATTCAGGACTCCATCAATCACGTAGGTTTGGGGTTCCCATTCATCCCGCACTTTTTCAGCAGTCCTCACTTTCCCCTGATTAAGCAATTCGATGAAAGCCTCTGATTCTGCTGCGCTCGCCTTGCGGTCATGGATATTGGCTAGCAGATTAGCGTATGAGCTTTCGATCCTCTCAATTCTCAGAAAGTCTCCATCACGAAGATTGAGGAGGAGGTCCAACTTCGGATGAAGACCAGGATTTTGTTGTGCACGCTCAGTGTACTCTCCAAAAACACGGAGCACTTCGTTGGCTTCATCCCGTCCAATTTGTCCCGTGGTACTGGCTACGTGTGAGAATACACGCAAGGTTCCCTGCTTGGCTGGAAAATTGGGCAAAATCGCCATCAACTCGTCTTTGGAGTTAAAGATGCGGAGCAGGACTGTTTGTTCTGCAAAGGGCATCGTCTTCAGGTTGGCCTCAAAGCTACTCATGGATTCCCCTCAGGTTAAAGGTGGTGGCTCCTAACCACCAAGGTTGTTGGTTAAAGGTGAGTTAGGGGGGCACTCCCCAGTGGGAAGACGTTGTAACCCAGATTGAAGAGATACTGATGATCAAGATGGTTTCGGCCATCAAACAGGTAAGCAGGTCGCATCATATTCTCTAAAATGTGCCCATAGTCGAGGTCACGATATTGCTGCCATTGTGTCACTAGCGCAACGGCATGGGCTCCATAAGCAGCCTCATACGGATCCTCGACAAAAGCAATGTCTCCTTCCATGGAAGCCAGGTCATGCTCGGTTTCTTCTCGAGCTCTAGGATCATGCACCCGCACTTGGGCATGTTCACTCAGGAGTTTCCGACAGAGCGAAATGGCTGGAGAATCACGTGTGTCTCCAGTATCTGGCTTGAATGCAAAGCCAAATAGGGTGATTTTCTTTCCTGCCAAGGTGTTGAACTGCTGCTTGAGGATATTCTGGAAGAAACGATCTGTCTGAAACTCGTTGATCCGCACTACGCTGGCCCAGTAATCAGCAACTTCAGGCAGTCCGTAGTATTCGCAGAGGTAAGACAGGTGCAATATGTCTTTACGGAAACAAGAACCACCAAATCCAATGCTCGCCTGCAGAAAATGAGGTCCAATTCTCCGATCCATCCCAATGGCACGGCTGATTTCACCTATGTTGGCTTGAGTTCTCTCGCAGAGGGCGGAAATGCTGTTGATCGAGGAGATTCGCTGTGCCAGCATCGCATTGGCCACCAATTTGGAGAGTTCACTGCTCCAGACATTGGTGAGCAGTACCCGGTCTTCCGCGACCCAATGACCGTAAAGGTCAGCAATCGTTCGGGCTGCACGACGGCCGAATACATTCTCTTCCCCACCAACCAGCACTCGATCTGGTTCCTGTAGGTCTGGGATTGCGGTGCCTTCTGCCAGGAATTCTGGGTTGGAGACGACTGAGAATTGGCTGTGGCTAGAACCTGAAGATAGAATCCGTGACATTGCCTCCGCAGTACGAACCGGCAGTGTACTCTTCTCAACGACAATCACCTCAGGTTGTCGGGCATGTGTCAGAATATCCCGCGCAGTCTTTTCCCAGTACTGTAAATCGGCAGCTTTTCCAGCTCCTTCACCAAATGCCTTGGTTGGGGTGTTAACGGCAACAAAGATAATATCAGCTTGTTGAATAGCTGTGGGGATATCGTTGGAAAAGAAAAGGTTACGACCTCTTGCTTGCTGCACGACTTCTAGCAGACCAGGTTCATAGATTGGTAGATTGTCAGAAGACCAGCGCTGAATTCGGTCTTCATTGATGTCTACAACTGTAAAATTATGCTCTGGACAGTGGAGTGCCAACATGGCCATTGTTGGGCCACCAACATAGCCAGCTCCAATACAGGTGATCTGGGACATTTGTGTTAGGTGGGGGCGGAATTTAGGATTTTCAGTTTTAAAGAGAATCAAGAGTGACCTGGCAATCTTTACAGACAATGTTCCCGTACAAGTTCATAATCTGAACAAGGAATCATTAATGTCATTAGGAGGTGTTTCTCCCATGAGCATAAACAGAGTTGCGGCCACATGACTCAGGTTCAGGTTGATCCCAGGGCCAGGCGCTTGAAGTTGATACTGTTGCTTGTATTTCGGATCATAAATCACAAAAGGCACTGGATTGAGTGAATGCTTCGTACTGCTTTCCCAGCTGCCTTGCTTATTCTTGACCAGCATCTCATCTGCATTTCCATGGTCTGCTGTGATCACAAGGATACCATCCACCTCATCGATCACTGGTAATAGTCTGCCAAGCTGCCGGTCCACTTCTTCTACTGCCTTGATTGCAGCCTCTATTTTTCCACAATGCCCCACCATATCCGCATTTGCATAGTTGATTAGTCCGTAATCAAACTCTCCCGAACGTAAAAACTGGATTGCCTGGTCTGTGATTTCCTTGGCTTTCATGGCTGGAACATTCGCAAAGGAATCAACCTTGTCCGAGTTGATCGGGTGATAGATTTCCTTTTTTGGATCAAGAGGTTCTCGATAGCCTCCATTGAAGAAGAAAGTCACGTGAGCAAATTTTTGGGTTTCCGTCAGCCGGAATTGTCGTAACCCTTTTTCTAGAATGCGTTTGCCGAAAGGATTTTCAACTTTGGGTGTTCCGACAAGGTAGTATGGTGGAAGATAGAGGTCCTGATCATAGGTCATCATCCCAGCATATTGGATCTGGGGTCGTAATCCTCGATCAAAATGTGGGAAGGAATCGTCCAAAATCGCATGAGTAAACTCAATCGCTCGATCTGCCCGAAAGTTGGTGAAGATGAGACTGTGGTGGTCTTGGATCCGTCCGACAGGCTTTCCGTCCCGCACGATTGAAAATCCTGGCAGATCTTGGTCAATGATGTCGGGAGACTGCTGGCGAAAATATTCAATCCCCTCACGAACTGATGTAAATTGATGCTCTCCCTTCCCATGAACATGCAGATTCCAACCGAGTTGAATCTTAGACCAGTTCTGATCCCTATCCATCGTGATTTTTTCTCGTCCACCTGCACTGGCAAAACCATAGTCGATCTCTGCACGCTGGCTTTTGAGTTGATGGAAGAGAGACTCCAACTGTTCGGTGTAGTCCAGTGCCGACTGAATCGAGACATCTCTACCATCCAGCAAAGCATGTACATAGCAACGACGGAGACCATGCTTGAAGGCATGATTAATCAAGGCAATGGTATGATCAATGTGACTGTGAACATTACCATCGGAGAGTAAACTAAGTAGATGGAGAGGTGTGTCGTTCTGAAGACAATTGTTGGTCAACTTCTGCAGTACTGGACTTTCAAAGAATTCCCCACTGTCGATCATACGTTTGATCAAAGAGGGACCTTGCTCCATGACGATTCCAGCGCCCAGGGTCATGTGTCCAACCTCAGAACCACCGAGATCTTTATCTGCAGGTAGGCCAACGTATGTACCATGCGTCCACAGTTGGGTGTAAGGGGACTTTTCTGTGATTCGTTTAAAGATTGGTAGAGACGCTTTGTGGAGCGCATTGGTGTCGTTCGGAGGGCCTACTCCCCAACCGTCTAGCACAAGGTGTAATAGAGGGCCACGATCTCGAAACTGATCCGCTAGTTGTAGGGCATTCATTAGCAGGTCTTAGGTTGGGGATTCGTTACGCAAAATAAACTGGGGAGGGATTTGTTCAAATAGGTAATTGGCTGCTTCCTGCAGGTAGGCGGCTTCTCTCGATTCCAAGGTGAGCTTCACCTCGTGTTCCTCTTCATCCTTGGTTCGCGGGTAGGAGCCTAGTTGCAGTTCTGGGTAGGTAACGAGAGTTTGATCCAGTAGATGTGCAATCTGTCCTTCATCACAATTCAGGAAGATTTGGTGTAGATAGATTGGGTTGCTACGGAAGCGTTCCCGAAAGGTTTGGAATCTTCGCTGAAGCAGTCTGGGGATTCCCGGAAAGATCAAAATGTTATGGAAGAGTATTTGAGAAACCCGCTTGCTCTCATCAAATAGAAGCTCTGAGCCCTCTGGAATCATGGCCATTCTCAAATGGGCTTCATTCACTTCTTTCCCGTAGTAGCTACTGATCAGCTTTGTGAGCTTTTCCGAACGTACCAGTGGAGTTTGAAAACCTGCCGCAATCGAAGGGACCGTCAGATCATCATGCGTGGGGCCAATGCCTCCGCTGGTAAAGACCCAAGTGTACTTTTCAGAAGCCTGCCGGACAACATTACTGATCGTTTCGGTATCATCGGGGATGGTCACGATAGAACGAACCTCCACTCCAAGATCACGCAATTCGCGACAGAGATAGTGAGAGTTCTCATCCTTCACTTTGCCCGAAAGTATCTCATTGCCAATGATCACAATGGCAGCGGTGGCGAGTTGCTCCGGCATGCAATGTTATTGGTGGCGCTTAATGATGTGGAAACCAAACGCAGTCTCAACCACCTTGCTGACCGTATTGGGTTCCAAGGCAAAGGCTGCTTGGTCAAATTCAGGTACCATCATTCCTCGGGGGAACTCTCCCAACATCCCGTCTTGTGGAGCAGACGGTCCATTTGAATGCTCTTTAGCAACTTCCGCAAAATCACGACCATCTTGAATCTCTGCGAGCAGTTGCTGGGCGAGTTGCATTGCTTCGTTTTTGCTACGGCTTTGTTCAGATCGTAGTGCTCCCTGATAGGAAATCAGTACATGACTCGCTGTAATCAATTCCAGCGATACACGTTTGAAGATCAGGAAACCCAGCGGAGTTTCGACGGGATCACTGACCTGACCCTCCAATAGTGAGAAGGCCGGTTTGAGGAATGGTGGTAGCTGCGGATTGGCCTGATCAATCATTGGAATGCGGGTTTGCTCTGGCAGATCCGTAAAGCGATCAACTAATTCACTGAAATCCGCTCCCTTACGACGAGCAAGGTCAGCTAGCTTTGCACTAACCTCAGCTGCCCCTTCTCGGTCGTAGTAGAGATCCTGCTTTGGAATACGCGCACCCTGGTAACCAATCACAAGCATCTCCAGAGCAACTTTGGAAGCAACGGGTTGGTCGGGTTGTGGCACTCGAGAGGGATCAAGTTCTGCACTAGCTTCAGGGAGCTCTTTTCGGTTTTGCTCTGACAAAGCCTGCCTGGTGGCATCGGCTTTGGAGATGACCGCCATTTCATCGAAGGCCTCTGCATCCGACCCCTGCCTCACGATTCGCAGTTGTTCGATTCGGTCACCTTTCTCAATAGCGTTGACCACATCCATGCCCTCAATAACTTCACCAAAAACGGAGTGCTTGTCATCGAGCCAGGGAGTTTCTTTGTGGATAATGAAGAATTGGCTTCCGTTGGTATCTGGTCCGGCATTGGCCATTGAGAGAATACCAGGCTTGTTATGCCGCAATTCAGGATGGAATTCATCAGCAAAGCGATACCCAGGACCACCACTGCCAGTGCCCAATGGATCACCACCTTGAATCATGAAGTCAGCAATGACCCGGTGAAAGGTCAACCCATTGTAGAACTTACTCTTGCGTGAGTCTCCAGAAATTGGATCCTTCCAAGCTTGTGTCCCATCAGCAAGACCCACAAAATTTGCTACTGTTTTCGGTACTCGCTTGTAAAAGAGTTTCAGTAGAATTCGACCTCGATTGGTTTCCAGATCGGCATATAGGCCGTCAGAGAGATCTTCGGCACCAAGAGTAAAGGAAGGAGCCATGGAGACAGCAAGCAAAAGTAGGAACGAGCGCCCGATTGATCGGCGCAGTCGCGAAAAGGATCGCATGGGAAGCCTGTGAATGAAAATTGACGGAGGGTATGTCAAATGAAGCAGTGTGGTTGGTTCAGATGAAGAAAAAATTGGGTTCAAGCTAACAGCCACACTTCCAGACTGCAAGGTATTTTGTCTGCTTCCAAAACATGTTTTACCTCAAGGATTTCGTGAAATGAAACAGATTCTGATCCTCAGAATCCCCTCTTGGATGATCTCTTTATGGTACATCCTCTGCCTGAGAATTTTTTAATTATATGGAGCTGTGTTATCAGTTAAAATCAGCTTTACCAACTTTTTGGACATTATAGAGAATAAAAGCATTTATGTGGGGTGCTTCCTTGCAAAAAATATATTTGATTTGGACCTGTCTTGTATGCTTGCTCAGTCCTAGACTGTTAATTGCCGAGTCCTGGACGGACTTGCTCAATTCTGGCTGGGAGGCAAAGCCCATTGCACCTTTGATGGTCAAAGTAGTTGATGGAGACACTTTTTACGCTGATTGGAATCAGAACAACTACACGGAGTCCAAAGAGAAAATCCGGTTACTTTTCGTTGATACTCCAGAGCTGAATCAATCCCATAAGGGTCAGGATCTAGAATTTGGTTTGCCAGCTGGGATTTTCTCAAGGATCGATTGCAAAGTGGACCCTTGCAACTCTGGGTGTCTCCTCGATTCCCAAGAGATCGCCATCAACGGACTTTAGGACTATTGCAGGCTGAAGATGCCAATGTAAATCTACTACTCATCGGTCTAGGCCATAGCCTCTTTGATGCTCGCTACCAGTTGCCCAGTAATTTTGACAGCTACGTTGATGCTGAAGCCCGAGCCTATGAAGAGAAGAGAGGTATCTGCAGCACGTATGCTTCACGTCGGCGTTATTTAAAACGCTTGGCTAATGAAGGAAGAACAGTCTTTTCAAGGACAAATCGTTGTTATGCCACAAAGCTTCAAAAGGCGGAGAGCGTAGACCTTGCTCGCTATGATAAACGTTTTATCAAGTTGGCAGGTCGATTGGAACGAAGATTTAGCAAAGGTTCTTATATAGAGTTGCTATTGCTGGAAAATGGTGTGGAGGTAGTAGTGCCTCAAATGTATCAAGATCGTTTGCCAAGTTGGCAATTTGGAGATCAGATTCTGGTCGAAGGATTTGTCCAGAAATATCACGACAAATGGCAGGTTCAGCTATTCCGTGGAGTCAGTGCTCAGTAGGGAAAAGTAGGAATGTTGCAGTACAAATTGAAAATTGTAGGAGTCGTACAAGGAGTTGGTTTTCGCTACTTTGTACGCCAGGAGTCGACTAGATTAGAACTTACAGGGGCTGTTTGGAATTGCCCCGATGGGAGTGTCGAGGTTGTCGTCCAAGGTGAGCAGGCACTATTGGATCAACTTGTGGAGCAGTGTAAACTGGGGCCTGCTTATTCAAAAGTTGCTACGGTAGATGTAGAGAGAGATGAAGTGTTCGATAAGTTGATGGGTTTTGAAATTCGACGTTGACTCTAGGCAGCTTGTCGACGAGCCAAGTTCAACGGTCTGATCTGAGGAATACTTGGGAGTAAGACAAGGCTGTTGGGCTTGGCACGATTCAGCGGTCGTTGTTGGATGTCCAGAAGCCCAGAGGTATTCAGTAAGATAGTGTCCCCTGCGAAAGTTAGAAATTCGAGAGATTCTCCGGCAGTGAAGGGATTCTGAACTAACAGTGTCAGAAAATTTTCAGAGGTGTCTAGTACTGTTCCGGCAATCTCATAACGTTGCTCTCCGTTGCGATACCCCTGATAAATACTGTCTTGCCCAGCAGGTGTGTTCAAAGAAGCCTCCGTGTAGCCTCGATGTGGAATTCGTTCCAATTCCTGGGTTAACTCCTGAAGGCGACTTTGCCAGAGCGGAGGTGGTTCGTTTGCACAGATTTTCAACCCCTGTGCATAAACACGAGTCGTTGTGGCAACGTAGAGGTTGCTTTTCATTCGACCTTCAACTTTCAGGCTGTCAATTCCTTGTTCGAGAAATTGGGGCAACTGCTCCAGACCACGTAGGTCCTTGGAACTCATAAAGGAAGCTTTGTAGGCTTCCTCTTTGTTGGTTTCTTGAACATCGTAATTAAACCGACAACTTTGAACACAGCCACCTCGATTGCTGTCTCTGCCAGCGGTGTAGTTCGAGATGACACAGTTACCAGAGTAGGCCATGCACATCGAACCATGAATGAATAACTCCACAGCGATCCCTACCTTTTGCCGAATCCATCCGGCTTCCTGAACAGATACCTCTCTTCCCAGAATGAGACGCTGAACCCCCAAGTTTTTCCAAGCTTGAGCTGCCCAAGAATTTAGGCAGGAAGCTTGGGTAGAGAGATGAATCGGCAGGTTGGTGTGCTGATGAATCAGCGTACAAGTTCCCAAGTCTGAAACAATAACGGCATCGACACCTTGCTGCTCCAGCCAGATCACATAGTTTGGCATCTCTTTGAGATCTTGGTCATGGGGGAATGCATTGAGGACAACAAAGACCTTGGCATCATGCTGATGAGCGAACTGTAATCCCTCAATGATTTCAGTATCAGTGAAATTATCTGCACCACTGCGCAGCCCGAGACGATGCCCAGCAAGATAGACAGCGTTAGCTCCGTAAAGAACAGCGACCTTCAGGCGTTCTAAGCTCCCGGCAGGAGCCAGCAATTCGGGAAGCGTCATGGATAGAGAAGATGAAGGTGGGATCAGTTGTGAGAGCCGAAAAAGCTCTGCATTTTCTTCTTGATGGCTCTGTCCAGACGAGGACCTATACGCTGGATCACTTCAGCTGCCATGGCAGTGGCGAGAACACCACTTTCAAAAATGCTCTTTTCGTGAGTCAGGCCGTACAGAAATCCTGCTGCAAAGGCATCACCTGCTCCTGTCGTATCAACGACATTCACGTGCCGAGGATCAATATAGAACATCTCACGTTGTTCGCATACCAAAGCCCCACGGGCTCCCATCGTAAAAGCAACGGTCTCCACTTGGGCTGCTAAGTATTCCAGAGCTTCCTGTGAGATCTCGGTGTTGAGCAGTGCAAAAGCCTCTTCCTGGTTACAGAAGAGGAGATCGACATCTTCACGAACCAGCCGGTGAAACGCTTCTTGGTGACGCTGAGCACAGAATGGGTCTGAGAGACTGAGAGCGACCTTTGTACCGTGTTTCTTGGCAAGGCCAATCGCTTGACTGACAGCATCCTGCTGAATTTCTGTGTCCCAGAGGTACCCTTCGATGTACAGGTAGTGGGCCTGCTGCATCAACTCAGCATCAATGTCGCTTGGGTGTAATTCCTGGCACATCCCCAAGAAGGTGTTCATGGTGCGAGAACCGTCCTCTCCAACCAGGATCAGACTACTCCCACTACTACCTTCCCCAAAGCCAAAGTGAGTAGTGACTCCTTCGTTTGCCAACAACTGTTCGTACAGTTGCCCCAACTCATCTTGGCCCAGCTTACCGGTATACGCCACGTTACTACCAATCAGTGCAAGCCCACTCATCGTGTTAGCCGCCGATCCCCCTGGGGCAGAGATCACGTCATGTTGACCGGACTGCAACTCCTCAATCAACTCTTGTTGGCGTTCCTGGTGAACCAGGTACATACGATTAGCTTCCAGTTCCTGCTTCTCAAGGAAGTTCGCTGGAATGTGTACCAGCAGGTCCATCAATGGATTACCGATACCATATACGTCTAGTGGTTTTTGGGTCATGGGTCGGGCAGGCCTTAACTAACCTTCATTTTTCGATTGTTGTCGGCAGATTGCCGCATGATCAACTTGGGAGGTACACCTTGAGTGATCGTATTTTCGCTGATTACAACTTCTTGAATATTATTGTTCGAGGGAGTTTCGTACATGATGTCCAGCATGGCTTTCTCGAGAATTGAGCGCAGACCACGAGCACCAGTTTTGCGCTTGATTGCCTCTTGAGCAATCACTTTGTAAGCACCTTTTGTGAAGGATAGCTTTGCGTTTTCCAACTCAAAAAGCTTCTGGTACTGGCGAATCAAAGCATTCTTTGGCTCAACCAGAATTTGAATCAGGTGTTCTTCTTCCAGATCATGCAGTGTGCTGATTACAGGGAGTCTGCCCACAAATTCTGGGATCAGACCATACTTCAGCAAATCTTCTGGTTCCAACTGTCGTAACAAATCTGCGTCTTTAATCTTGTCCTGAATCTTACTGCCGAAACCGATGGCCCGATCTCCGATCCGTCGCTTGATGATTTGATCGAGATTGACGAAAGCGCCACCACAGATGAAGAGGATGTTCGAGGTGTCGACCTGAACACATTCTTGCTGTGGATGCTTGCGTCCTCCTTGAGGAGGAATGTTGGCGGTTGTGCCTTCAATAATTTTTAGCAGGGCCTGCTGTACACCCTCACCTGAAACATCACGGGTGATAGAAGGGTTGTCACTCTTGCGTGTAATCTTATCAATTTCGTCTATGTAGATGATTCCTTGTTCTGCGCGCTCCGTATCATAATCAGCGGCTTGCAGGAGTTTCAGTACAATGTTTTCGACGTCTTCTCCAACATAACCAGCTTCGGTTAGCGTCGTAGCGTCAGTCATTGCAAAAGGTACGTTCAGGATCTTGGCTAAGGTCTGAGCCAATAGAGTTTTGCCCGTGCCAGTCGGACCAATCAACAGAATATTGCTCTTCTGCAACTCTACATCGCTATCGTGCAGATTTGCATGAATACGCTTGTAGTGATTGTGAACTGCCACAGAAAGCACACGCTTGGCGAATTGCTGACCAATCACATAATTATCCAGCACATCTTTGATGTCGGCAGGCTTTAGCAACACTTGTTCAGAGTCATCCATTGCTTTTTCGCGCTGCCACTCCTCTTCCATGATGTCATTGCACAGTTCTATGCACTCATCACAGATGTAGACGCCGGGCCCTGCAATGATTTTTTTTACCTCATCCTGTGTTTTTCCACAGAATGAGCAGCGCAATGGTGCGTCTTTCTGGTTACTCATACTGACTCCATGATTGTTAAGACCCAAATCATTCAATTGGGTCTGAAGCTCAGCAAATGGAAAAGAGTGGTTGGTGTTACAATCAACTATTGCTGGAAGCAGGTGGTTCTTCCCGCTTTGTCATTACATGGTCCACAAGGCCGTATGCTTTGGCTTCCTCTCCAGAGAAATAGTAGTCACGCTGCGTATCCTGCTCTATTTGTCCTGGATCTTTACCAGTATGTTTGGCAAGGACGTCATTTAGCGTGCCCGTTAAGCGTACGATCTCCCGTGCCTGGATGTCAATGTCCTCAGCTTGTCCAGAGAAGCCACCCATCAACTGGTGAATCATGATCCGACAGTTGGGAAGCGCATATCTTTTGCCAGGAGCACCTGCAGCGAGAAGAATAGCTCCCATGCTGGCAGCCTGACCAATACAGATGGTTTGCACCTGGGGACGCAGGTACTGCATGGTGTCATAAATCGCCAATCCCGCTGAGACTAGTCCACCTGGGCAGTTGATGTACAAAGAAATATCACTCTCTGGATCTTCTGCCTCGAGGAACAGCAACTGTGCGATCATCAGGTTGGCAACATTATCATCGATTGGGGTGCCTATGAAGGCGATACGATCCTTGAGCAGTCGTGAATAAATGTCATAGGATCTCTCCCCTCGATTGGTTTGTTCGACGACCATCGGGATGAGTGGCATCGGCTCCCTCTTAATTTGGGGTTAGTTTGTTCGGTTCATTCCTGCTCAGTGGCAGTCTCTTGTTTTTCTTCTACATTTTCTGATGCCTCACTCGCAGTCTCTGACCCAACCAGTTTTTCAATGACATGGTTCAGTGCCTGTTCACCACGTAGCTCTGCGACCATCGAATTCATCATCACTCGACCGTATCGATGATTATAAAAATCCTGTGCAGAAAGCCCCATCATCCCAGCAGCATTGGAGAAACGATTGGCCAGTGTTGCTTCGTCCAGTTGTAGAGCAGCACTTCGGAAGATGTGATCTACTAAAAAATCTCTGCGTAAGCGATCACGATGTGCTTCCATTCGTTGGCTGATCTGTTCTTTAGTCAGTTCTTCTCCAGCTTCAGTTTTTTCTTCCTTTAGTGTTTTTTCTCGCTCCACAATACTGCTTACTGGCAGGTCAATATCTTCCAGTTGCCTAACGAGTTGCGGTAAAAGCTGTTCCCGATAGTCTGTCATGCGGTTGTTTTTCTTGTTCTCTGACTGCATCTCACGAACAGCTTTGCATAAGTCTTCTACGGTGTCGTGCCCGTAAGACTTGAGAAACTCTTCATCCAGTTCTGGTAGAGTCAATAATTCGATACTTTGGATAGTGATTTCAAATTCTGCACTTTTCCCCTGCAATTCATCATTGAAGGTGGAGCCCATCTCCAAGGCAACAGTTTTTGTTTCCTCAACAGCCATTCCCAAAACAACTTCGCTGAACTCAGTGAAAAATTCGCCACCTACTTCAAATTCAGATTTTTCAATCTGTTGCTCTTCTGGCAAGGGCTCTCCATCCAAAGTACCGCGAGCATCAAAAGTCACCAAATTCCCTTTCTCTACTACACCAGCTTCCTTGGGTTCTCGAACCGAGCGAGCGCGACGAAGCTGCTGGAGCATGTCATCGATATCCTTATCAGTGACTTCACCGAGTTCTTGTTCTTCCAGGGCCAACTTGTCGTAGTCAATTTCAGGAAGTGTCGGTGCAATTTCCAACTCAACTTTGAAACTCAGAGGCTTCTTCTCATCAAAGTCAATGTTCAATGATGTTGGTGGAACTGCTGGAATCAGGTTCTCTGATTGAAGAGCTCTTGAGTAGAACTGAGGAAATAATCGTTCACGGATCTCGTAGGCCATTGAACTACGGAACCGGCTTTTCATCCATCCTTTGGGGAACTTGCCAGGACGGAATCCACGCAGGCGGGTGTTGCGCAACTGATCTTTCACTTGTTGATATTCCCCTCGGATCTCATCGAAAGGAATTTCAATCTGCATTTCGCGACGCAATTTACCGAGATCCTGAACCTGAACTTTCATAGGAGTTTACAACGACATGTGACAAGGAACCACTACCTTCTCGGTAGCACAATGAATCGATTTGCAACCGATCATGATTATCGGCTTAAATCTACGAGATAAAACGAAAAAAGATGAGACTCAAAAGGCAAAAGCACAAGTTTTTTCAGGCGAATTCTCTAGCCAATCCACTGGTCTCTTGTAAACTTTGCTTGCTGCAGAAATTGCTGTAAATTTTCTCGGTTTGCGTTTTCGAGATAATCATCCAATTGCCCCAACAACTCCTTTAGATGACGAAGTCTGGGCAGCAGGTGCTCTCTGTTCTCTAGAAAGATATCCGTCCACATTTCTGGACTGGAAGAAGCGATTCGTGAGAAGTCCTTGAGTCCAGCTCCAGAAAACTGAAGTACTTCCTCTTGATCTGAACCAATGATGGCCTGGATGCTGGCATAGGCGATCAGGTGTGGTAAGTGGCTGACTGCTGCAAAGATCTGATCGTGTTGTGCTGCATTCATTACAGCAACCTTGCTTCCAAGCGCTTCCCAAAGTATTTGGAGTCTTTGAGTAACTTCCAGAGGAGTTGCATCAGTAGGGGTGAGGATGAAACGCCTTCCTTCAAAAAGGTGAGTCCGTGAGCTGGTGGGCCCAAAGCATTCGCCACCAGCAATCGGATGTCCCCCCACAAATCTTGGAATCAACTCAGGGTAGTCCTGGATTATTGACAAGAGCGGTGATTTCACACTGCCGACATCAGACAACAGCGTATGCGAGCCAAGTTGAGGACGGATGGAGTGGAGGACTTTTGGAAAACTACTGACTGGGGTTGCTAGAATGACGAGATCCGCATCGCGGAGTTTCTTATCAAAATTCGTTGAGGCAGAGTCAACCAGATTGCGATGAAGCGCCTCCTCACAATGATGGGGACGTTGGTCATAGCCGAGCAGGTGTTCTGCCAGATGTAGCCGCCGTAGATCCAGAGCCAGGGAACCACCAATCAGGCCCAGTCCGACAATCACGATCCGCTGGAAGCCTGGATTGGCGGATTCTGTCATTGACTTTCCTGGGTGAGTTCGGTGTTGCTGGGTGTTGCTGGTTTGGGTGGCGCTTTTTCCTGAAGCATTAAGAAAATCGGGCTTGCTACATAAATGGAGGAGTAGGTTCCAACAAGGATTCCTACAAACAGGGCGAATGCAAAGTCATGAATAATTTCTCCACCGAAGAGCAGCAACATAATCACGACAAATAAAGTTGTGGCAGAAGTCAGCAAAGTTCGACTGAGAGTCTCATTGATGCTGAGATCCAACAGTTCTTCCGTTTCACGCTTACGGAATTTAGCGAGGTTCTCTCGAACACGATCGAACACGACGATAGTATCGTTAAGGGAGTATCCGACTACCGTCAGCAAAGCCGCAATGATTGTCAGGTTGAACTCTTTGTCAAACAGTGAAAACACTCCGACAACAGCAAGTACATCGTGTAGGAGACAAACTACGGCACTGATTCCAAAACGCCACTGAAAGCGAACACTAATGTACAGGAGTACCAATCCTAGGGCAATCAGCACAGCCAAGAGGGCATCTTCTTTTAACTCGTCACCGACTTTTGGGCCAATGGTCTCAATACGTCTGATCTCTGGTTGCGTATTAGCGTTTTGGAGGATTTTTTGAAGGTTGGTTGTTAGGGATTCACCAGTTCCTAACGAGCTATCGATCGGCAGTCCTAATAGAATTTCTCGATCTTCTTCCGCTCCAAAAGTCTGCAGCGTGATGCTGTCATATCCTTGACTGGCGAATAAATCACGCAATTGATTCAGGTCAGGTTCGCTGTCGAAGCGGATCTGAACATTGGTGCCTCCTCGGAAGTCAATTCCATAATTCAAACCTCCATGGAGTAGCACAGACAAAAAAGTGCTGAGAACCAAGAAAATCGAAAGGTAGATAGTGTATCGTCGCTTTTCGAGAAAGCGGATTTGCAATGGTTGAGAGAGCATGTTTCAGATGCTAATGGCTTTGAGTTGCTTGCGGTTGAGATAAATCATTTCAAAGAAGAACCTGGTCACTACAATTGCCGTGAACATACTTGAGAGAATTCCCAAGGAGAGTGTGACAGCAAAGCCCTTGATGGGGCCGGTTCCAAATTGGAGTAACGCCAGAGCTGCAAAGAGTGTTGTGACATTGGCATCAAGGATGGTTTTGAAAGCTCGATCAAAACCTTCGTTGATTGAACTACGTAAATTGTTGCTTTTTGCGAGTTCTTCCCGAATTCTTTGAAAAATCAATACGTTCGCATCAACAGCCATACCTGTTGTCAATACGATTCCTGCCATGCCGGGCAGCGTTAAGGTAGCTCCGACCCCACCCAGAACAGCGATGATCAGTAAAAGATTGAAGACCAGAGCGAATGCGGCGAAGACACCGGCGAGCCGATAATAGATCATCATAAAAATCAGGACTAGCAGCCCGCCAAGCAACAGCGAGGTAAGGCCTTGCTCAACAGAATCTTCACCGAGGGAGGCACCCACGGTGCGTTCTTCTCGAATTTCAATAGGGGCTGGCAGAGAACCCGAACGAAGTACAATAGAGAGGTTCCCCGCTTCTTCTGTAGTGAACTGGCCTGAAATTGATGCTTCTCCGCCACCAATTTTTTCTCTGATCACAGGTGCTGACTGAACCTTGTCATCTAAAACAATTGCCAGACGTTTGCCCTGATTTCTTTCAGTCAATTTTGCGAAGCGATCAGCGCCAATAGAATCGAAGGAAAGAGAGACGTAAGGTTGGTTCGTTTGTTGGTCGAAGCGCACCCGAGCATCTCGAATGTACTCCCCAGTCAACAAAACTTCCTTACTCAATACATAAGGGTTGCGGGATAGAACTTCCTGCGTGATAGGGTCACGGATTTCCTCATATCGAACAACTTCAGTGTAGCGATTATAAGCGGCTGGGGTGGCGTCATCATTGACAATACGAAACTCGAGAACAGCCTGAGGACCAATCAGTTCGATCGCCTGTGATCTGTCTTTCAGACCAGGAAGTTGGATGATGATGCTATTATCCCCCTGGCGTTGCAGCGTGGGTTCACTGACCCCTAGGCTATCAATGCGATTACGCAAGACTTCCAGAGCTTGTGTGATTGCGTTCTCTTGAATGCGAGTTAGCTCTTCAGGGAGGAGCGTCAACGTTGTTCGGTTGTTGGGTTGATCCGTAGGAGTGAACTGAACCAATAAACGATCGTAGGGAGATTCGGTCAGATTGACGGTCTCTCCCTTTTCCATCTCCAAGATAATGATGTTGTTCTCTTGGCGGACTTCGACAAATTTGACGTAGTTGTCCAGCAGCAAATCTTCCAATTCCTGAGCAGTACGGCTAACAGTTTCCTTAACGGCTTCTTCAACCTTGATCTCAATGTCGAGGTACATTCCCCCTTGGAGATCCAGTCCCAGGTTCACACGATTTGGATGTTGTTGAGGGTCTACCCCAGGCTGATAGGCTTGATAGGTGGGCAGACTGTAGAAAACAGCTACCGCAAAGACCAACAGGATCAGTAAGCCTTTGACACGTACATTCATGAGTGGTGTTTATTTAATTCTGAAAACTTGAGAGTACCAAGGAAAGTTAGCTCAAGACTCATCCTTGGATTCATTGTCGGAGGCACTTGCATCCTTGGCCTTCTGCACAACACGGGAAACTTGTCCACGATCCATCTGAATCCTGACCTTGTCAGCAATTTCTATGGTGATTGTGTCTTCTCCGAGCTTGAAGATCGTCCCGTGAATACCAGAGTTCGTCACGACTTTATCGCCCTTGCCCAAGGCACTCAGCATGGCTCGCAATTCTTTTTGGCGCTTTTGCTGTGGTCGGATGATCAAGAAATAAAAGATGGCGAAGATCAGAATGAGGGGGCCAAACTGTACTAGCATAGCGGTTGTGTCGCCACCACCTAGAGCAGCATCCTGAGCCCAGGCCTCACGAATGAAGAAATCCATAGAAAATCACTCCAATTAGTTAAAAGCTTAAATCAGGGAAAATAGCAAAGCTAAATATAATATCATAAACAAGCTGCAAGCGCTATGCTCAAATTTACTTGTGATCCTTCTTATTAAAATACTCCTGGATAGACGGCAAAGTTATCTGCTATTTTGGGGCGCTCTTTGTGCAGTACCTTTAGCAAACCAACCCTCCTGAATTAAACCATCTCTAGCTGGTATCGAATGCCGACTTGGAATCTTGTATTTGACATCGACTTTACACTCACTGGAGATTTGTCATCTCTGCGAAAACTGGGACAAAAACTCGAACATCTCCAACAAGCAGACCACGCTCGTGTGCTATTCTGCACAGGTAGGCCTTATCCTGATGTGCTACATGGATTGAAGCATGAGGAGTTACCTCAGCCAGACGCCGTTATTGCTCAAACGGGAGCCGAACTTTATCTACCGCCTTTTGGTAGTTTCTCGACGCCACTTCTTGATTGGCAACTGCAACTTGAAAAGTTTGGCTTCTCTGTGGAGGAAGTTCATCAGCGATTGATTGACTTAAATGATGCGATCAGCTTAGAGGCAGCTAATTGCCAGTCCCCCCACAAGGTCTCGTACGCGATCATGGATCCCAAACGGCCGCTTGAGTGGCTAGCCGAAATTTCAAGGCGCATGTTGGAGCCTGCTGGACGCTACCAAGTGATCTGTGCTGCTTTTGGAGAAAGTTACTATGTCGATATTTTGCCAGGAATGGTCAACAAGGGGAAAGCACTGCGCTACCTGCTTGAATTACTGAAATGGCAGGAAGAGGACACAATTGTTGCTGGGGACAGCGGTAACGATCAGTCAATGTTTGACGAAGGTTTTCGAGGAATTCTCGTTGGCAATGCTCGGCCAGAAGTCAAAGAATATTTGCAGAAATTTCCAGCGAAACAGTGTTACCAAGCGCAGCAAAATTATGCGAAGGGTGTGTTGGAAGGCTTAGCTCACTGGCAGGTTCCAACCTTTGACGATTGATAGAAAAGGTATCTGAGATTGAAATCTATATGGGTGTCCGAAGATCTTTTCAGGCTAGCTGCAGAGGAACTTCCTGGAGTATCTGTTCGAGATTGTTGCAAAGCCGTTCTGCTTCAGACTCTGGAAAAACCAGTGGGGGTTTGAACTTGATCACATTATGATCCGGCCCATCTGTGCTGAGCAGGAATCCTTGGGCTTTCATCCGCTCCACAACATAGGTTGCACGAGCTGCACAAGGTATTCTTTGCACGGGATCAGCAACGAACTCCATACCAAGAAAGAGACCCTCTCCACGAACTTGTCCCAGAGCTGGACACCATTTTGACATTCCCATCCAGCGTTCAAGCAGATAAATTCCCAAGGTCAGTGCATGTTTTTGGAGGTTTTCCTCTTCAATCACATCCAGTACGGTGGTACCCACTGCCGCAGAGATAGGATTCCCACCAAAGGTGTTGAAGTATTCCATTCCGTTGGCAAAGGCTTCTGCAATTTCGGCTGTGGTGATCACAGCTGCGAGAGGATGTCCATTGCCAATCGGTTTTCCAAGAGTAACGATATCTGGAACGACTCCCTGTAGTTCAAATCCCCAAAAGGTTTTCCCTACCCTACCAAAACCAACCTGTACCTCATCCGCGATGCACAGTCCTCCAAGCCTGCGAATTCCTGCATAAGCGGTCTGTAGATAATTCTCTGGAAGAACAATCTGTCCTCCACAACTCAGAATTGATTCGCAAATGAACCCAGCCAACCCAGCTCTAGATTTTGCCAGTGATTCTCCGTGCTCAATGACCTTTTCCCCGTAGGCTGAGCCTGGATCTGGGTGATGCTCCCTGTACACTCCTCGATACGAATCAGGCATGGGAGTGGTCCTTACCCATTCTGGTGCTCCTTTTCCACCAGGCCCATTGTGCTTATAAGGACTCAAGTCTATCAGAGATTTAGTATGCCCATGATAGCCAACGTCCACCACTACCATCCCCTGAGCTTGGGTGTGGGCTTGAGCTAGTCGTAGTGCCAGTTCGTTGGCTTCACTGCCAGTACAAACCAAGAAACAGACGTTCAGTGGTTCAGGAAACAAGCCACACAAGCGCTCTGCGTATTTGACGAGTTCAGGGTGAAGGTAGCGAGTGTTTGTGTTGAGTAGGCCACTTTGTTTTCTTTGGGCTTCGACAACCCTGGGATGACAGTGCCCGACATGAGCAACATTGTTCACACAGTCAACAAAGCGACGCCCGAGAGCATCAATCAAGTAGACTCCCTCTCCCCGTAGAATGGTGAGTGGCTCTTTGTAGGACAGAGAGAGATTGCGTCCCATGATGTGGAGGCGTCTTGCCAATAAATCCTTCGGCAGGCCTTCAGGTTCTACCCAGGATTGCTCTTGGATTCCGAGTAAACGATAGGGATTTGGACTGATCTCTTTCCAGAAACTTTGTTCGGAAGGCAATGCAACACCCGGAAAATCGGTTTCCCATCCCATTCGATGACTGATCACCTGCAAGTGCAAATGCGGAGGCCAGTTGCCGTTTCGGGGTGATACTCCGATCCTGGCAATACGAGTCCCAGCTTGGACGGAGTCTCCCGGTTGCCAGAGTTCTAGACACTCTGGATCAAGATGGCCGTAGAGCGTGCAGAAGCTCTCTCCACTAAGATCCTCATGCTGCAACATGAGTGTAGGGCCATAGTCCT
>JAQWOT010000183.1 GCA_029245725.1 SAR324 cluster bacterium
GTCCCGAACCTGACGAGTCCGAACTCCGGTAGATTGTTTGCTGCTGATATGAAAGGTGGCAATGTCAGTACAGCCCAAAATCTCATTGATCTTTTCGTATAACCTAAGTAAGTGTTTTGCTTTTTTGATGCTGTTATGAAAAGAAATTGTCTGTTCAATATCAAAGTCTTTGTAGAACTCCTGCAGCATCATGCAGGCAGCAACATCCTGAAACTCTACATTGTGAAAATCTCTTTTGTCTGATGGTCGGTGATTTTTTTGATCTCCAGATCCAGTTCGTCATCATTCAGTACAAACTGATCACGGATGTTGGAGGGGACTTCTGTCGAAGAATGGGGAATGTGCGTGACGAGCGGTGATGTGAGGATTGGTCCAAGCTTTTTTAGCAAGAGGGTCTAGGAATTCTGTATTTCAACAATGTTTGAAGATAGAACTTCTGATGATATGCCATCCCACTTCCATTGTTCCAATGCCTTCTGGGCTTTCTCCATTGATTCCAAATCAAACACCTTTGACATTTCATCGTCATTGATTGGTTCTGGTAATTCATCAGCCAAGATGATTTCCTCTTCAACCCCGTAGACTGGCTTACCATTAATTGTGTCTGGTAGTTCAATATCATAATTGAACTCCTCAGCGTCTTCGTCCTGCTGTTCCGATAGCCACTCATGGTATTCGCAGATGATTGGCCTTGTCCGGACATCCAATCGAAAGTGATCATCTCCAACACTCACCAAGCAAAGATACTCGGTCCAAGTCGATGCTGGCTGACTCTGTGAGCGTTCGTCAAGAATCATAAAGTCCATGTTCTATCCCTATTGAAACAAATTCAAAATTTCCTATTTCATTTTCTGAGTTTTGTGGTACAATGTAATTCGTATTCAGTAGCGCCGATTTGATCACAGATTGCGGGCGCATTACAAATTCAGCTAAAGTGGATCAGTTTTTTTGAACCCGTTTTGGCCTGATTTGGCTGGACGGGTTTTTTTGTTTCTACCGCCGATTTGAAGAGCAGCTTGCAGGGCGGTCAATAAATGCTGCTAAAGCGACAGCCGGTCTCCAACTTTTGGATCCCCGCTGTTTGTCTCTGAATCCTGAGCAACCACTGGAGACCGTGTTTTCCCTGTCAAATGGCTTCCATGCCCATCTGTCAGCAGAGCTTGCCTCCTTGGGTTGTTCTCCTAATCAAATTTCAGGAGACGACACTATGTACTCGCCATCCATCATTACTACTGAACTAGCACTATTACCTTTGCCGGTCGCTAAGGGTAGCATTTCTTCGGTACTGCCCCTAGACAGCTTCTCTGAGGGTGCCCCGTTCCTTGTTGAGATACCACCACACTCTAGCTTAGGTCCAATGGACCTCAATTCCCATGAGCAGGATTCCTCTCTGATTTTGGATTCTAAGCTTAGTCCCCAGACCGACCATCATCCTGTGATTTTCTGGAGCAAGTCTCACCACCAAGCAAGGAGCTGAAGATGGATCTAAAAGGTTACGAGAAAAGAAGAGTGCGGGAATTGTATCGCAGGATTACCCGAAACCTTAACAGCCGACGGCGCTATGCTGAACGCAAGGGGCGCAGCTTCACCCCTGACTTAGAGTCCATTCGGAAACGGTTCTATTGTTATATTTTGATGGACACTCTGGATAAATACTATCTCAGGGATCTAGCTTTTCTGAGAGATCCAAACTGCTGGGACAAGCAAGAGGGGTTCTGTGACATTAGCTTTCCCGAATCTTCAGAACGTAGCGATCTGCTCGGAAGTTCATTTCCAGAGGAACTGCTACCAGAGCAATTGCCAGAGAGTGAGCCTGATGAG
>JAQWOT010000184.1 GCA_029245725.1 SAR324 cluster bacterium
AAGATAGCACCCTCTCGCTCAGATCCAGTCATTCATGTTCTTGACGCCTCTCGGGTAGTTAATGTTGTGTCAAAGTTGCTGAACCAAAAACAATCCGATGAGTTCATTGCTGAAATTCGCATCGAACAGGAAAAGAGAAGAGAGGCATATTTCGAAAAAAGTGGACGAAGACAGCTCGTAAGCTTAGAAGAGGCCAGAATACGGAAGGTTCCGATTGACTGGAAGCAGACTTCAATTCCTATCCCTGAATTCTTGGGAATCAGAGGCTTTGGCGGCGAACATCTTGAAGCTGATAGTCATTTGTTTCCTGCCATAACCTTGGAAGAATTGATTCCCTTTATCGACTGGACGCCTTTCTTTCATGCTTGGGAGCTTCGGGGGCGTTTTCCCCAAGTCCTGGAGGATGAAAAAATTGGACAGGAAGCACAGAAATTATTCGACGATGCTCAACAAGTTCTTCAGAAGATCCTAGACGAGAAAATGTTTCAGCCCAGAGCGGTTGCTGGATTTTTTCCTGCTAATTCAATCGGTGATGACATCATCGTTTTCAAAGATGATTCACGCTCAAAAATCCAAACTGTCTTTCATTGTCTGAGACAGCAGGTTTCCAAAGAAGGTTCACTGCCTCAGTATTCTCTCTCCGATTTCATCGCACCAATTGATACTGGAAAAGCAGATTATATTGGTGGTTTTGCTGTAACTACAGGTCATGAAGTTGAAGAAGCCGCTCAGTCATATATTTGTGAAAATGATGACTACAATGCAATCATGATCAAAGCCTTGGCAGATCGATTGGCAGAAGCTTTTGCGGAATATCTTCACATGCGTATGCGTGAGTGGTGGGGCTTTGGCAAAAGCGAAACTTTTTCCAAGTATGATCTAATTGCTGAGAAATATCAAGGCATCCGACCGGCTCCTGGCTACCCTGCTCAACCAGATCACACTGAAAAACCAATCCTGTTTGATCTCTTAAAAGTGAATGAACACACAGGAATTAGTCTGACAGAAAACTTAGCAATGTGGCCTGCCAGCTCGGTCTGTGGTCTTTACTTTTCTCACCCACAATCACGCTATTTTGCTGTAGGCAGAATCGGCCGGGATCAAGTGGAGGATTACGCGAAAAGGAAACAGCAACCTCTTTCTGAAATTGAACGCTGGCTGGGGCCTGTTCTGGGTTATGAACCCAAAGCTGCCTGACTAACATAATTCCAATTGATCGATCCCAATGCGCATCATTGAGATGTACCACAACCGACCATTCGTCTTCTCAATTGAGGTTTTCCCACCCAAGACAGAAGAAGGAATGGTGAATCTTCAAGAAAAGCTAAGAACTTTTTCTTTATTCAAACCTGATTATATTTCTGTTACTTATGGTGCTGGAGGAGGAACACGGCAAAACACTCAGCAACTTGCTGGCTTTATTGGCAACGAACTAGGCATTGAGGTATTAGCCCACCTGACTTGCGTCAGTCACACCCGTAAAGATGTGAGTCTCCTTAAGGAGCAATTTTTAAGTGAGGGTGTTGAAAACATTATGGCACTCCGTGGAGATCCACCGAAAACTGAGAAAACGTTTGAGCCAATGCCTGGAGGCTACCGCTACGCAAGTGAATTAATCGAAGACCTTTCTCGAGATCGGCGTTTTGGAATCGGTGTGGCTGGTTATCCAGAAACTCATATTGACGCCATTAGTTCCCGAATGGATCGGTATTTCTTAAAACAGAAAATCGAAAGAGGAGCCGAATTCGTGATCAGTCAGTTTTTCTTGGAAAACCAGAAATTTTTCAGTTGGCGTGATCAGTTGTATAAAGAGGGTGTAAGAATTCCCATTATTCCCGGACTAATCTGTGCGCAATCTTCCAGCCAGATCCAGAGATTCGCAAAGATGTGTGGTTGTATCGTTCCAAGCCAACTTATTAGGAATTTAGAACGTTTTGAAGGAAATGCTGAAGATAGTCTGAGAGTCGGCTTAGACCACGCAGAAAAACAGTTGAAAGGTTTGATCAGAGAAGGGATTGGAGGGGTGCACCTATACGCTCTCAATCGGTCAGAAGTAGTCAATGATTTGGGACCAACGATGGTAGGTTTAAAGAGCAGAATGGACCTAAAATCAAGCTTAGAAAACGACGGCAGGCTTTGCTTCTGACAGTGCATTCTCAATCATTTCTCGGAAACGCGATCTATTCGGAAAGCCACTTGTCTGAAGATAATCATCGGTAGTCAGAGTCTGAATAATTTCCAAGCTTTTCCCACGAACTTTCATGCTTTCACCATTTTTCTTGAGAGTCTTGATCTTGCAGCGATATCTCAACTCAAGACTTTGGTCCACCATTCTAAGGTAACACATCACATGCTCTAAATTGGGAAATTCGCGGCTTCCTGTTGGGGGATCTAGCTGCACTGCCGTCCATCCATCTTTGTATTTGGAGCTTTTCTGAACGAACTGGAATTGAGTCGCAAAAGTTTGGAGAAAACTCTGTAGCAGCACCATCATCTTTATGCGCACATCTAATCTACCTCCACGATCTAAAACATCTTCCCCCCCAAAAAGTAGAAACAAACTACCACTCTTATCTGTGATTGGTGCATCGCTAGGCAAATTAAACCGCCAATCGTACGACAATTGCTGATTGCCATCCAGACTTAGTTTCTTCTGAATATTTTCTCGATGTAGCACTTCCCAGCAATTCTCTTCACCAGTCTTAACCTTCCTAAAATTTCCGTAAGCTAGAAGTACATCTATCGTGTTAGTAATCACCTTTTCATCATTCATATTTCTAATAGAGAGTTTCCCCTCGATAGGTTCTCCTTGAAGCCATTCCTCTTTGGCAGTCAGAAGTTGGTATTCTAATGGTCTATCAAAAAATGTACTTCTCATAAATCTTTAAACTGATCGTGTAATGAGGAAACTAAATAAGTGGCGTTGAAAAACTTTGGCTTGGTGAGCGAAAAAGTGGCTAATCAAAATATCAATTACTGGTGTTGCAAATTACATTCACAGATTGCAGGATAACACACTTGTAGCTATATGCTTAGATTAAAAAGTTTTAACTAGTTGACCATTTGTTGGTAAAGGAAGCAAATGTCGAAGAATATTGTCATCACTCCAGGTGACGGAATTGGGAAAGAGGTCACTGCTCAGGCACGCAAAGTCATGGAATACATGGCGAAGCGCTTCAAGTTAGTTCTTGAATTCACTGAAGTGCCAATCGGAGGTACTGCTTATGATTTAACAGGAACACCTCTACCTGACGAAACCCTCCAAGCTTGTAAAGCTGCGGATGCCATTCTTTTAGGCGCTGTCGGCGGACCTCAGTGGGAAGCTCTTGACTACTCAGTTCGACCAGAGAGAGCATTACTCGGACTACGAGGAGAATTGCAGCTTTATGCCAATCTACGACCAGCACAAATCTATGGAGAATTGGTTGGAGCATCTACACTGAAGCCCGAAGTTGTCGATGGTGCTGACATCATGGTCATTCGTGAGCTGACGGGGGGAATTTATTTTGGACAGCCTAAAGGTATGGAGATCCGGAACGGAGAACGAGTTGGTTTCAATACTCTAGTCTATTCTGAGTCTGAGATTCGTCGAATAGCCAAGGTGGGCTTTGAGACTGCACAGAAACGTAGCGGTCGTTTGACATCCGTCGACAAGGCAAATGTGCTAGAGGCTACAGAATTATGGCGCAACGTCGTTCAGGAAGTCCACAATGACTATCCAGACATAGAGCTAAGCCATATGTATGTTGACAACGCTGCCATGCAATTGATTAGAGCACCAAAGCAATTCGATACGATTGTGACCACCAACATGTTTGGAGACATTTTAAGTGACGCAGCCGCAATGATCACTGGCTCTATTGGCATGCTCCCATCTGCAAGTCTTGGAGGAAAGGTCGGCCTATATGAGCCTGTGCACGGCTCGGCACCAGATATTGCTGGGCAAAATCTGGCAAATCCACTTGCAACAATCCTTTCTGTAGGGATGCTTTTCCGTTACTCGCTTGACCTTCGCGAGGCAGATGAACTGATCCAAAAAGCTGTTGAGAACACGATCAAAATCTACCGGACCGCTGACATCATGGCAGAAGGAAAAACAAGTGTTGGTTGTCAATGGATGGGAGAGGAAGTGATAAAAAGCTTAGAACAGATCTGATTTTTAACCAATTCTAACCGCATATTACAGACTGTGCTTTCCTGAATTAACTTCGAGGCACAGGACTCCTAAAGATACTTATCTGCATCAGTGACAAAACATGTCACAAAATCGCTATAGCTGGGATGAGCGTTTCCGTTATTGGCTAGACAGCTTCATGTCTAAAGGTGGAACATCTGTTTTCCTGTCCCTCTTGTTTATATTTTTTGTGGCTTTTGTGGTGATGGGAACGGTTCGTTTTGTTGTGTTCCTTATTTTTCCTGATGAAACAATTGAGGATGGGACCTTCCTTCTTTGGCACGCTTTCTTTCAAATTATCAATTCTGGCTCCCTAGCAGAATTAGACACAGGGTCTAACTTTCCTGGAAAGCTTGTAGCGATCGTAACGATCTTCATAGGCTTGGTTCTATTTTCGAGTATGGTGGCATTCATAACTCAAGAATTTGAAAATCGCATATCCACACTCAAGAAGGGTAAGAGCCAAGTCCTTGGGAAAATCATTTACTGATCGTTGGCTTCAGCGAGAGAGTGATTGAGATCGTTAAAGAATTGATTGTAGCCAATGAATCAGACTCCGGGGTGGTGGTTATCGTCGCGGAGATGAATAAAGAGGCAATGGATGACTACCTTCAGGATTCAATCCAAGACTTCAAAACTACCAAAATCATCACGAGAAGTGGTTCCACCACTAGCATCAGAAACCTCAAAGGGGTTGGCATTCAGCATGCCCACTCTGTGGTCGTCCTCAATAATGCGAAGTCTTCAGACAGCAACGAAGCCAAGGAATTGGCCGATGTGCGAGTGATTAAGACAATCATGGCAGTAGTCGCTGCAAGGGGGGAGGAAGCTCCGCCTGTCATTGCTGAAATTTATATTGAGCGCTACCGGCTTCTCGCAGAAACGATCGTACAAGGCAAAGTTACCACAATGAATGAGGCTGACATTCTCGCTCGGATGTTGGTGCAGACCTCGCGTAATAAAGGTCTGGCGATGGTATATGCAGATCTAGTTGGCTTTGAAGGAAATGAATTCTATTTTTTCAAACCTGACGAGGGATAGAACGGGGTAAACTTCGGTGAACTTCAATTCCATTTTATGGAAAGTGTACCTCTGGGATTAAGACTCCCAACTGGTGAGATTTTGCTGAATCCACCACGAGAACATATTCTCAAAGAAGAAGATGAAATCATTGTTCTGGCAGAAGACGTTTCAACTATAAGCTTCTCATCTGAAAGAGTTTTTGAACCTAAGGTTCACCCTTACAGTAATCAAAGAAAGGTAATTCCTGAATAGCATCACCTGATTGTAGGTGGAATAATAAGGCGCCAATTGTACTTAGTGAATACGCTGGCTACATGGCACCTGGGTCCTCCGTGGACCTTCTAATCGAAGCGAACGCAGATTCTGAAATTCGAAAAGACTTTGAGAAAATTGCTAGTCAATTCCCAGATGTTCAAATGAACTTTAATAAGATTGTTTTTCAGTCAGAGGAAGAGCTCGACAACCTATGACTTCCAGGCTACACAACCGTCTCAATCTTGGCTGGAAGTGGGGATGAAGCCGAAGAAATTGATGCCCGAAAGATTATGCATCTCCTGCAGATACGTAACATTTTCAAAGAAGCTGAAAAAGTAGTGGTGTACCCACAGAAACCAAATTGATTAGTGAAATCGCCAACTCTGAAAATACTGAGCTGATCATTCAAGTTGGCGTAAAGGACTTCTTAATATCCAACCAGTTCGTCTCAAGAATTTTTGCCCAAGTAGCTCTCGAAAAAGACGTAATGCATGTCTGTGACGATCTTTTCCATAAGGAAGGGAGCGAGATTTATATCAAGCCCATAGATCTTTATTTCGAGCAGCCCAAGGGTCTGAATGTCACTTTTGCAGACTGCGTATTGGCAGCTCAACAGAGAGATGAGGTGTGCTTTGGAATCAAGCTGGGTCGACAGGAAACCAAGATAGAACAAAATTTCGGCATTTATATCATCCCTCCAAAAGATAGACACTACACTCTTAGAGATGATGACGCACTAATTGTTCTTGTGGAAGAAGATTAGACTCTATAATCTTGCGCTAAGTCCCATGTTTAGAAGAAACTGATTGAATGCTCCAGCGTTTACCTTCCAGTTTTGAAACGCCCCCAATGCATGAATTCTGAGGCGCTCATCTGTTGTAGGGTAAACCTCGATCCCCGCACTAATTTCGTTACGATAATCCAGAAAAGCACTGTTCAATCTTGATTCAGAAACCATATCATAGGTCCACTTGGCAAATGGAATTGGACTTTTAACAGGTTTGGTTTTTGGATCAACACGATACTCAAGCGCAACCGTGCTTGCCTCCCTTTCAATCAATTTATTGGCTGGAGAAATTCCATAATAACTACCATGAATCAAATCTAGATTCAGATACGCTTCTGCAAAATTCAGCCTTGTCCCAGCAGAAATCAACTGTTCTGGTAGTAAGCATTTCAAGTCACTGCAAGAATCAACTGGCTTTTCACTTTTCTTCGGGAAGAAACCCACCTGCAATGTAGGCTCAAGCAGACCGGATCCCAGCACACCATACCATGCTGCGTTATATCCAAGATTTTGATCACTTTTGCCATTGCCTTGAGGCTGATTGACAAGTTGGAACACTCCATATTGTGGGACTTCGTTTCCTCGGAATCTGAATTCCTGAATCAAACCAAGTCCGACTTCATACAAGTCTTGAATTCTCTCTCCCTGGATTGAATACCGGTACAAGTCCAAACCATTATTCATCCCCTCTCGACCACCCTGCAAAACGAATTGCTTGCCGATTTTTAAATCGAGATCGGTCCCAACGCGATATTCTACAAAAAAATACTCCAGACTACTTTGAGTACCATCGGCGTGGCCAAATTCTTCAAGATTTGCATCTAGGCTCAACCGAAGACGATAGCTGAATGCTTCACCTAGTCCCCCCCTAACATTCACGTTTCCCCGATCTAGGCGAAAGCCCAATCGAGTTTGTTCTTTACCATCCTTAAATTTCGGGGTTTTTGCATCGTATTCTGCATCTTGCGTCTGAATCTGGAAACTAGTTCTGAATTCAAGATCTACTTCTGGATAATCTTGAGCATGAACTTGTTGGAAAACACCACAGATCAGAAAGATAGAAATTTGTGAGTAAATTATTGAACGAAACATTCTTGCTCCTCAAAAAAATGTACAGAAATATTCAAACTCAATGTCTTTATATTCAGTGATCAAAATCTTGAACTCTTGTTGAATAGGACTCTTCAAATCGTTCCACATCATCAAAACCGAGGTATTCACCCTGTTGAATTTCAAGTACCTGAAGCGATATTTTGCCTGAGTTACCGAGACGGTGGGTGATGGTCCTAGGAATATGGATCGATTCATTTTCTGTAAGTATGTGGGTTTCCTGACCACGAATAACGTCAGCAGCCCCCCGCACAATTACCCAATGCTCACTACGATGTCGATGGCGCTGACTGGATATGTATCTTCCTGGTTCTATCTCAAGAAGCCTCACTCGATAAACGCTGCTCTCAAGCAAAGTGGTAGCGCTGCCCCAAGGTCTCAATACTCTCGTGTGGAACTTATATTCATGCCGATCACTTTCCTTCAGAGTGTCCACTAGATGCTTTACGTCTTGGGAACGGGATAAATCACAGACAAGGAGTGCATCATCCGTTTCGACGATGATCAGGTTCTCTACTCCAATACTCGTGACCAGTTTTTTTGTGCTGAAGATTAAAGAATTGGTGGTCTCATGGGAAATGACATTTCCACGGAGGACATTCCCGTTCTCATCTTTTTCAGAAACTTGGTAAATGCTCTCCCAACTTCCAAGATCACTCCACCCCATTTCAACAGGAAGGACTGTTACACGGTTGGAACGTTCCATTACGGCATAATCGACCGAAATGTTGGGGGACTGTTCAAAAAGTTTGTCCACCTCTTCATCATTCTGCAGATCTGTGGAAGGCTCTGCTTCAATGAATAATTTCGCCAATTCAGGTGCGCAACTGGCAAATTCCTGCTTCCAGGTTCGGATTGAGGCCATGAAAATTCCTGCATTCCAAGTATACTGCGAGGAAGCAACAAACTTTTCGGCTCTCTCCTGACTCGGCTTTTCCAGAAATTTCTCAACTTTGAAGCCTGGTCCACAAGGTTCACCCGCACAAATATAACCATAGCCTGTTTCAGGGTGATCCGGCTTAATCCCAAAGGTTACTATGAAACCTTCCTCTGCAAGCTGCTGAGCTTGAAGAAGTGCTTCTTGGAAGTGATCTGGAGCTTGAATGAGATGGTCTGCTGCAAGAATCACTACCGGCTCATCAGCTTCCACATCCTTCAATGTTGATATACCCCATAGCAGTGCTGGAGCAGTGTTCTTAGCTTGTGGCTCCAGCAATACTTGATGCTCTTTCAGATTAGGGATCACCTGCTCCATTTGCTGTCGCAGTTCAAATTCATGGGTGGCAGAGCCGATGACAACAATTTTCTCAGGTGGAACAATGGGATCAAGTCTTCGACAAGTATCCTGAAGAAGAGACTCATGGGATGATCCTAAGTTCAGAAACTGCTTCGGACTCATTGTTCTACTGTAGGGCCAAAGCCGAGTTCCACTTCCCCCTGCGAGTATCATGGCAATCATTCAGACACTCCTTATTCTGATTTTCTTGAAATGCACTTGATTCTGCAAAAATTGTGGCAGGCAATATAGGACTCTATTTCCCATTGATAGGGTCTTGAAAGATTGAAAGCTTCCAAAACCATCACACAAATAGGGTTACAATATGGATCATTTTGAAATTGCGATTATCGGGGCTGGTATTTCAGGTTTGATGGCGGCAACTTACCTTGCTAAAAAAGGGAAAAAATCGGTTCTTTTCGATAAAGGAAGAGGACCTGGTGGTAGAATGAGCACTAGGCGTTTTGGCGAATTCAGGCTGGATCATGGTGCACAATTTTTTACAGTTCGCAATCCTCGTTTCCAGAAGTACGTCCAGAGTTGGGAAAAAGCTGGGGTGGCAAAAGTCTGGTGCAAGGGGTTTTCTGGTACTGGAGATGGACATCCAAGATTTCGTGGCACTGAAGGAATGAACTCCATACCAAAATGGCTGGCAGGCCAACTTGATGTCAGAACAGGTCACAAAGTGAAAGCTGTCCAATTCTTCAACAAATCATGGCATTTAGATTTTGAAGAATCCCCAAGCGTTTCTGCAGATCAACTCTTGATGACTTCTCCCGTGCCCCAAACCATCGCTCTTCTTGAAGCTGGACAGGTAGAACTCGCATCTTCCACAAGGAAATTTCTTAGTTTGATTTCTTATAATCCATGCATTGCGATGATGGTTATCCCCAAACATCCTTTATCTATGCCGGAAAATGGAGGATGGCAAATCAATGAAGAGCCAATGCAATTTGTTGCAGACAATCAGCTCAAGGGGCTTCCAAATCCAGGTCAAGCTCTGACTTTTCACTTAGGTCCCGAAGCAAGTACTGAACATTGGGAAAGTGAGCCTGAGAAGCTGAGTGAGTTAGTCAGAGGAGAGTTGAGAAGAAGAGGTAAAGAGCTTGAGATCAAGGACATTCAAATACACCACTGGCGCTACAGCCAGCCGGCTAGAATTCATGATGAGTCTTGTCTAGTGGCCGAGGGTGTCCCGAATTTAGTTTTTGCAGGAGACGCTTTTGCAGGGTCAAAGATTGAAGGAGCCGTATTATCTGGCTTGTCAGCTGCTCAGGCTATTGGCGTCTGAGAAATTCTAACTCGCCAGAATCCAATGAAAACTGTGAGTGTAATTCAGTTATTTTTTGCTGGGGCCGACTCAGTAGGAACGGCATTTTGAGGATTATCCACCCCCTGCGTAGGATTCGTGGAGGGTGCTAGGGCCGGTGCTGCCGTTTGTTCTAAATCTTTCGATGGAACTTCCTCTTCATTTGAAGGGATAACTATTCCATCCAATGGGATTTGGTTGTCTGTGGTTGGTAAAACTGTCTCCTCCACTCCTGGAACGACTGGGACTGCTTTAATATCCCGGACAACGGATTCTCTAGCTTTTTCGGAAGAAAGTAATGCCAAAACCAGAGAAGTTAGCATGAACAGAACAGCAACCACTGTAGTTGCTTTGCCAATTCCACTCATTTCTGATCTAGTTGACTGTGATTGCCCTACCCCCCCAAAAGCTGCACCTAATTCTGCACCCCTCCCTGACTGCATGAGCACGAAGAAGATGATGAGCAAACAAACGAAAACATGAAGAATTAAAACCAAAGAAAACATGGGTATGAATCCAGATCAGTTTTGAGCAGAGAGGATGATGCTTTTGAAGTCTTCCAGTTGAAGGCTAGCACCTCCTACTAAAGCTCCGTCTATATCAGATTTTGCGAGTAGCTCAGGGGCGTTACTGCCCTTGACACTTCCTCCATAGAGTATTGGAATTTCTGTGGCTACAGCAGCGTTTGTAAGGCCAACGAGTTGTCCCCTGATGAATTGATGCATCTCATTAGCTTGATCAGGAGTGGCTGTTTTACCCGTACCGATTGCCCAAACTGGCTCATAAGCAACGATGCACCTGCGGAGGTCATCAAGAGCAATATCTTTTAATCCTTCAGCAAGTTGATTACCTGTAACAGATTGTTCCTCCCCAGCTTCTCGCTCTTCCAAAGTTTCTCCAATGCAAAGAATTGGATGTATTGCTGACTGGAGCAGTCTTTTGACCTTCTTGTTGACGAGTTCGTTGTCTTCCTGAAAATATTGACGTCGTTCAGAATGTCCCACTAGGCAATACTGTACGCCACATTCCCGCAACTGCTCCACCGAGATCTCCCCCGTAAAAGCTCCCGAGACTTCATGGTGGACGTTTTGGGAACCGATTCCAATATTTGAATTCTGGGCGGATTCTTCCAAAGTGTGGAGAAATGTATAGGGAACACAAAGTACTATCTTTGCCGAAGTGCTAATTTTCGACAAACCAGCAACCATATTGGACAATAATCCCTTACTTCCATTCATTTTCCAGTTGCCAGCAATCATTGGCTTTGGCAAGCACACCTCATTTAACAATTTTCTTAGACAATTATTGTTTTTGGTAAAGTTCAAAACTCTTATTCATAAATCTTGATTTCTCAAGTCTTTTCAGATCCATCACTGCTTTCATACCAAAGAACTACCAAGCTATTTCTTCTCCATCCCAGGCATAAAAACCGCCTCTGGGCTTCTTTTCGTTATTTTTGATTACCTCCAGGAGGCAATTGACACTGTAGTCAATGCTAAAAAGTTTTTCAGGCGCCACATTTTTGCTGAAAGGCTCACTGAGCCTAGTACTGATAGTCCCAGGATGAAGAGCCAGGACTTTTGTATTTGGATTTGTCCGATGAAACTCGATTGCAATGTTGCTAATCATCATGTTTAACATTGCCTTCGATCCCCTGTAACTGTATCAACCACCCATGCGGTTATCTTCAATGCTTCCGACTCTTGCTGAAATTGCTGAAAAAACAGATGGTTGCTCATGCTTGAGCAGCTTCTGGAAATATTTTGCAAGCAGTAATGTTGGTAAGGCATTCATTTTAGCTGATTCAAGTAGCTGGTTGGCATTAATCTGGCGCAAACTTTTTTCAGGCCCCTGTTCAGCGTTGTGAAGATAGCCAACGCAATTGATGACTAGATCTAATTTATTGGTCTCTTGGCTGACCATTTTGGAAACATTGCTAACATCTTCCTCACGTGTACTGTCGGCAAGAATAGGAATCAACACTTGGGGATTATTTGAAGCTAAATCCAGCAGTTCTTTGGCGGTTTCGGTACTTCGATAAGTTGCAAAAATTTTTTGAGGGGCCTGACTCAACAATTGCTTCACAAAACCAAGCCCCAAGCCACGATTCCCACCATTAATTAAAATCTCAACGAAGTTTTCGTACATCTTAAGTACCTTTTAGTAATTTCTGATTACTCATCACATTTGAAATTGGTTAATTTTCAAGAGAGTTATAAAGAGCCAAGTAACTGTTGTAGCGTAAGGGATGAATTTGTCCGGCGTCCAAAGACGCTAAAACAGCGCAGTTGGGTTCATGACGATGGGAACAACTACTGAAGTGACAATTTTCGCGAACGTCAAATTCGACAAAATACTGATCCAACTCAGCTTGTTCTACATCCCAAGGTCTCAATTCCCGGACTCCCGGGGTATCAACAAGAAAACCACCTTCGGGCAAAGGGAACATCTCAGCCAAAGTAGTCGTATGACGCCCCTTTCCAACTTTTTGATTAACAGCACCAATTCTGATTTCCCAATCTGGATAGAGAGCTTTTGCCAAAGATGATTTCCCTACCCCAGAATGCCCAGCCAAAACTGAAATTTTGTTTTTCAACGAATCTCTAACCTCTTCAATACCAATCCCTTGCTTCGCGCTGATTCCCATAACTCTGTAGCCCAAATCATTGTAAAGGCCTCGAATCAATAAAAACTCAGCTTCTGAACCCAGATCAGTTTTATTCAGTATCAGGATTGGTTCTAAGTCTCCTCGAAGGCCAGCAACTAAAAGCCGATCAACAACACCATTACGAAAATCTGGTTTTTTTAGGGAAGCTATGATCATGATTTGGTCCGCATTCGCTACGATCACCTGTTCCAGTTGTCGTTCAGGGATATGTCTCGAAAGCCGACTTTTTCTAGGAAGGATCTTGTGGATCCAACCTGCGTCTTCGGAAGCATCTAAATCAATCTCAACCTGGTCTCCAACTGCGATCTTCTCGTCATAGCGACTCTCTTGGAACAAGTTCCCCTTCACACGACAGAGCCTTGTCTCTCCTTCACAATCTACGTAATAGAAACTTCTAGTTCGTTTACGAACAATTCCTTTTTGTAGCATTGATCAAATCATCATTGAATTGACAACCACAGAAAAATCCTTGCAAATAAAAATCAGCACCTTGGTGACCATCTGAAATTTTGTTTGAAACCAAGTAAAGTTGCAGAAACAAAAATCATTCGAGAAGAAGAACCTTACTGTGATTTTGGCAGCACAATTACCAAGGGAGGATGAATTGGAATATTGATCTACAGTCTTCAGTAGCTATTCTTAATTCGCTCGTTGAATTTTCCAAACTTGATGAATCTTAGGGTTGCGGGCAAAATCGGGCGGTAGAAGCTCACTACTCAATCCTTGAAAATGCAGATTCGGCAAGCTATCCTGATCCAGCTTGAACTTCCGATTGTTGGTGGAGAATAACAAGACCCCATTTTTTTCCAACAAGCGTGAGACCTGATTGAGCATCCCCAAATAATCTCTCTGAACATCCCAGGTCCCCCTCATTGATTTTGAGTTTGAGAAGGTAGGTGGATCCAGAAAGATCAGATCAAAAGTTCCTTTTTGATTAGCGATCCATTCCCTGCAATCGGCTTTGACTAAAAGATGCTTTCTTAAATCTAGATTGTTCAGGCTGAAATTATCTTTAGCCCAGCCCAGATAATTTCCTGACAGATCTACGGAAACACTACTTTTAGCTCCTCCAGTTGCCGCGTAAACGGTCCCTGTACCCGTATAGCAAAATAGATTTAGGAACCTTTTATTATCGGCCATCTCACGAATCAAAGACCTGGTGGGTCGATGATCCAGAAATATGCCTGTATCCAAGTAATCACGTAAATTAATCCAGAATTTGAGTCCCCCCTCCTCAATAACCAGTCTTTCTTGGTTCTGCGCAAGTCGATCATATTGATTTAGTCCAGTTTGTCTTTTGCGCTTTTTCAATATCACTGATTCCGATTTACAGTTCATCACCTCAGGAATGACTTGCAAGACCTCCAACAGACGTTTTTCTGCAGCAATCAGATTGATGTTCTTCGGAGGATCGTATTCTTGAATTTGAATTTGTTGACCGTAGACATCTACTGCTACTCCATATTCTGGAATATCTTTGTCATAGAGGCGATAGCACTGAATTTTCTCTTTTTTCACCCAGGGCTGAAGGCGCCTCAAATTTTTCTTCAATCTCTGAGCAAACGCAGAATCATTAACTGAAACTGAGTCAATATCATTAACTGAAACTGAGTCAATTGAATGCTTTTGGCTGTTCGATTCAGAAAGAGGCTCAGGCAACATCCTGTAGAGCTGGCATGGTATGGATCCATTACGAAAGGGATGCCGCTTGTCATATCGCAGTTGGAACTCTTCCCATGGAGATTCCTCAGCAAGAATTACTGAGAATTCCCAATTCAGAAATCTCTGCTGACGTAATTGAGCAAGTATTCTGTAAATTTTTTTGATTTCAGGAGTTTGTCCGATTCGCTCACCGTATGGGGGATCACAAAGCAACAGGCCTTTATCCTGATTCGGCTCCCATAAAGCTAGTTCCTTGGGTTCCAATAGAACGTGATCAAGAATGCCAAGTTTTTGCAGGTTGTATTTCGTTTGTTCGATTGCTTGGTCAGCATGGTCTCCCCCAATAATTGGCGGTAAGTTATCAAGCCCGTCAGCCCTTCGCTCAATCGCTTCTTGTCGTAACCTTTTCCATGTACCAGCGTCAAATCCTGACCAAGACTGAAAGCCAAAATTTTTTCGGATCAGTCCAGGTGCCCAGTCAGCGGCCATTAAAAGTCCTTCCGCCAGGATTGTACCTGATCCACACATCGGATCCAAAAGCGCAGCACCATTCTGGGCCTTCGTCGGCCATCCACATTGCCAAAGTAGTGCGGCTGCTAAATTCTCTTTAAGTGAGGTAGAGCCCTGCTGTTGCCGGTAACCGCGTTGATGTAGACTCACTCCAGAAAAATCTAATGAAAGCTTTAATTGATCGGCCTCCATATGGGCCCAGAAACTCACATCGGGATTTTTGGGGTCAACATTGGGCCGAATCCCTGTTGAGTCCCGAAAATGATCTACTAAGGCGTCCTTCAGGCGTTGCGATCCGTAATGGGGATGACGAATATGTAGATTGGTCCCGTGAAAACTGATTGCAAACGTTTGATTGGGTTGTAGATGATCATGCCAAGGGAATTCACGGGCATTCTGATAGATCGAATCTCCATCTTTTCCATCCCATTCCCCAAGTTGGAGCAGCACTCGATTTGCCAGTCGAGACCATAAACAGATACGAAAACCTGCTTCTAAGGGAGCTTCAAGTGAGACTTTGCCAGCAGAAGGCTTCATATCCTTGTAGCCAAGACTTCGTAACTCTTGGTCTAATAATTTTTCTATGTGGAATGGGCAGGTGATGACCCAACGCAGAGCAGAACTCATTGTTGCATCAACCAAGGAGGGCGAAGTGCTAGTTGTTTTTTAAAAATGGAACAATCTTCATCATGAGGCGGGCGAAGATAGCCAATACTCATCAGGAATTCTCCAACAATTTCTCCACCCACAAATTGAAATCCTGATTTCTTGAAGGTAGCAACCCATTCAGGCTTTAAGAGTGGGTGTTGTTGTTCAATCCAATGGGCGAATCCACCGTACTCTCGCATCGACCTAATGATGTTCCCATTATGTCGAATTGCTTGAATTTTCAGTTTATTGCGGATGATTTTTGGATTTTCGAGAAGGGATTCAATTTCTGAGGTTTGAAGATCAGCTATACGGTCAATATCAAAGTTAAACAAAGCTTCGTTGATTGCTTCTCTCTTTTTCAGGACAGTAAGCCAACTAAGCCCAGCCTGAAAAATCTCCAAAGATAGTCGCTCAAAAAGTGTTGCTTCCTCTTTGATAAGGAAGCCGTATTCGAGGTCATGGTAGGGACCATGATATGGATGTCCATGAGCTAATTGGCAATAGCTCATGTTGCCGCAGAACTCTTGTTCAATTCTGCAACAGAGGATGCCTCACAACCTTCAACCCAAATCACCTGTCCATTTGTGAAGTGTTCTTTCTTCCAAATTGGAACAGACTTTTTAACCGTATCAATAATGAATCTACTGGCTGCATAGGCGTCTTTTCG
>JAQWOT010000185.1 GCA_029245725.1 SAR324 cluster bacterium
CAGCACTATTGGGAGAATCGAGACTTTGGAGAGTCAACGCTGGAACCTCCCTTGGGAAGTGGTCCGTACCGCATTGCCGAGTTCGAAGCTGGCAAGACGATTACCTACGAACGTGTGCCAGACTATTGGGGTAAAGATCGACCTGCTCAACGTGGCCATTACAACTTTGACCGCATTCGTTACGACTACTACCGCGACAGCACTGTTGCTCTAGAAGCCTTTAACGCCGGTGAGTATAACTTCCGCCGAGAAAACACCTCCAAAGACTGGGCCACGATGTATAATGGCCCCAAATACGAACAACAGTTGATCATCAAGGAAGAGATTCACCACGAACTTCCCCGTGGAATGCAAGGCTTCGCATATAACTTGAGACGCCCCATCTTCCAGGACACTCGAGTTCGGGAAGCACTGGGCTATGCTTTCGATTTTGAATGGAGCAATCAAAACCTATTCTATGGCCAGTATCGCAGAAGTACTAGCTACTACACCAACTCTGAAATGGCTTCCTCCGGGTTACCTTTAGAAGCAGAGCTAAAATATCTGGAACCCCTGAAGGGTCAACTACCTACAGAAGTTTTTACTACGGAGTTTAAGGTTCCAGTCAGTGATGGCTCCGGAAATTTGCGTTCCCAATTGCGTCAAGCTAGTGCGCTACTAAGCGCTGCTGGCTGGAAAGTAGACGCTAATAGCCGAAAGCGTGTCAACAATGCCGGCAAACCCTTCAGCTTTGAGATCCTGCTGGTTTCTCCCGCTTTCGAACGTATAGTATTGCCCTACAAGAAAAATTTGGAGCGTTTGGGAATTGACATGAGCGTGCGAGTCGTGGACCCCTCGCAATATGTCAACCGCTTGCGTAGCTTCGATTTCGACATGGTTGTTACAGTAATCGGGCAATCTCTCTCACCCGGCAATGAACAGCGTGAATTCTGGCACTCGGAATCTGCAGATTTGGAAGGCAGCCGCAACCTGATAGGAATCCGTAATCCAGCTGTCGACCAACTTGTTGAATTGCTGATTGCTGCACCCAATCGACAGGAATTGATCATTCGCACAAAAGCACTTGACCGAGCCTTGCTCTGGAACCACTACCTGATTCCACATTGGCACATCAACTATTTCCGAGTGGGCTACTGGAATCGATTCTCTCGCCCCGCGATCACACCCAAGTATGGTCTTGGACTACTGACCTGGTGGGAAGATCCAGCCAAGGCTGCCAAGGTTGACATCCAGAACAAAAACTAACTGCTCCTCCCCAAGCCGCCGTATATCAGAGGCTTTTTCTGTAGCAAAGAGCCTCTACCATTCCACAACCGTCATTCCACAACCGTTGAATAATCCGTTTTCTTCAAGATCGTCTTCACTCGAATTTGAATGATTAGCACTCATTGATGGATAGTGCTATTTTTCTCTTGATTTCTCAAACTGGCTTGGGTAAGTTTTTAGCACTCACTTCAACCGAATGCTAATACTGGCATTCAATTGGAGCTAACCTTAAAATCGTTCGCAAAAGGAGAACCATGATTCGTCCACTGCAAGATCGCATTTTGGTGAAACGCATTGAGGCGGAAGAGAAGACCTCAGGCGGTATCATCATTCCAGACACCGCTAAGGAGAAGCCACAAGAAGGCGAAGTCGTTGCTGTCGGCAAGGGCAAGCGTCTAGACAATGGCAATGTGATCGAGCCAGACGTGAAAGCTGGTGATCGTGTTCTTTTCAGCAAGTACGGCGGAACCGAAGTCAAGGTAGATGGTCAGGATTATCTGATCATGCGTGAAGATGACATCCTCGGCGTCCTCTGATTCAATCCTCCCGCTAACCAATTTTTCTGGATAAAGGAACCATGGCGAAGACTATTATTTTTGGCGCGGACAACCGTGACCAACTGCTCGCTGGTGTGAACAAGATGGCAAACGCTGTCCGCGTCACACTGGGCCCCAAAGGTCGTAATGTACTGATTGAAAAATCTTTCGGTGCTCCTTTGGTGACCAAAGACGGTGTTACCGTTGCTAAAGAAATCGAACTGGAAAATAAATTGGAGAACATGGGTGCTCAGATGGTTAAGGAAGTAGCTTCCAAAACGTCTGATGTGGCTGGTGATGGGACCACAACAGCCACCGTATTGGCTCAGGCAGTTGTCAATGAAGGCAACCGAAATTTGGCTGCTGGCGCCAATCCTATGGATTTGAAGCGAGGTATTGACAAAGCAGTTACTGCTGCTAATGCACGCCTGCACGAAATTTCCAAGTCTGTTGCCAGCTCTAAAGAAATCTCTCAAGTTGGAACCATTTCTGCCAACAGTGATGAAACCATCGGTGAAATCATCGCAGAAGCAATGGAGAAAGTTGGTAAGGACGGTGTCATTACCATTGAAGAAGCTAAGAGCGCTGAAACAAGTTTGGACGTTGTTGAAGGAATGCAATTTGATCGCGGCTACCTCTCTCCATACTTCGTGACTGACTCTGAGCGCATGGAAGTTGCCCTTGAAGATCCTTACGTGATCTTGGTAGAGAAGAAAGTCAGCAACATGAAAGACATGCTGCCCGTACTGGAGCAAATCGCTAAGACTGGCAAGCCTTTCATGATCATCGCTGAAGACGTAGAAGGTGAGGCACTAGCCACATTGGTTGTCAACAAGATTCGTGGAACACTGAAGTGCTCTGCCGTAAAAGCCCCTGGGTTCGGCGATCGCCGCAAGGCCATGTTGGAGGACATTGCCATCCTGACCGGAGGCCAAGTTGTTTCTGAAGATATGGGTATGAAGTTGGAAGACCTCACACTGCACAACCTTGGTCAAGCCAAGTCCATCGTCATTGACAAGGACAATACAACCATCATAGATGGAGCCGGTGACAAGGAGAATATCAAAGGACGCATCAACCAAATTCGTGCACAGATTGAGGAAACCACCTCGGATTACGATCGTGAGAAGCTGCAAGAGCGCTTGGCCAAATTGGCTGGTGGTGTCGCAGTCATCAATGTTGGTGCCGCAACCGAAATCGAGATGAAGGAGAAGAAGGCTCGAGTCGAAGACGCACTACACGCAACCCGTGCTGCCGTCGAAGAAGGCATCGTTCCTGGTGGTGGCGTTGCCCTGGCTCGCTGTATCGACGCTGTTCAATCAGTAATCAATGGCGAAGCTAACGAAGACCAGAAAGTTGGCGCCGCAATCATTTTACGAGCTATCGAAGCACCACTGCGTCAGATTGTCAACAACGCTGGCCTAGAAGGTGCGCTAATCATTGACAAAGTCAAAGGTAACAGTGATGTCAACTACGGCTTCAATGCTGCCGAAGGCAACTATGTCAACATGATTGATAGCGGTATCATTGACCCCACCAAGGTTGTCCGCACGGCCCTGGAGAATGCAGCATCTGTGGCAGGATTACTGTTAACCACAGAAGCTGGTATCCACGAAATCCCAAAGGAAGAGCCACCTGCAGGACCTCCAGGGGGAATGGACGGAATGGGCGGAATGGGCGGAATGGGCGGAATGATGTAATTCATGCCCAGACGTCTTGACAGTGTTTAGGTACTGTCAACTAGTTGAAAGCCTTGAAAGGTGGTTCGTCTAAAGACGGACCACCTTTTTTTATGCCCACCAACGAGTAACCAGCCAAGATTATTGCTCCTCAAACGTTGTCATGAGCCAACTACAGCAACAATTCTCCAAACTTCAGCAACACCTTAACGAAGCTATCATTGGGCAAGCTCAACTGACTGAACGCATCCTGATTGCCCTACTCGCTAACGGTCATCTCTTGGTCGAAGGAGCTCCTGGACTCGCCAAAACACGAGCAATTCGCATAGTTGGCGATTTACTGGAATGTAATTTCCATCGAATCCAGTTCACTCCCGATCTACTGCCAGCCGACATCACTGGTACAGAAATTTATCGACCTCAAGATGCGAGCTTCCATTTCCAAAAAGGACCGGTTTTCCACAATCTTGTCTTAGCAGATGAGATCAACCGTGCTCCTGCCAAGGTTCAATCCGCGTTGTTGGAAGCGATGGGTGAGCGGCAGGTTACCGTAGGGCGAGAGACCTACCTGCTGCCAGAGCTATTTTTAGTAATGGCGACTCAGAATCCTCTTGAGCAAGAGGGTACCTATCCACTTCCAGAGGCTCAACTGGATCGTTTCCTCATGCTGGTACTGGTCGATTATCCTCAGGCTGAGGACGAGTTACGGATTCTCCAACTGGCTCGGCAGGAAACAGATCAAAACTTCTCCAAGCAACGCAAGAGCTATTTGCCCCTACCTCAAGAAGTAGTCTTTGCAGCCCGACAGGAAGTACTCTCAATCTATATTGTGCCAGAATTGGAGCGTTATCTGGTGGAATTAATACTAGCTACCCGTAAACCACAGCGATATTTACCAGAACTGGCTTCAAAGCTTCAGGTGGGAGCCAGTCCGAGAGGGACAATCGCCTTAGATGCCTGTGCACGCTCACGAGCCTGGTTACAGGGTAGAGATTTTGTCAGTCCGGATGATGTGCAGGAAATTTACGCAGACGTGCTACGTCACCGCATTTTACTGAGCTATGAAGCTGAGGCAGATGGTTGGACGGCAGATCAAATTCTTCAAAAACTACTGCAGCATGTGCCTGTTCCTTGACACATCAATTCAGGTCACCAAATCGATGCTGAAAGATCGTCATCGCAGATATGGCTGCCGTTTCTGTACGTAGAATTCTTGGACCTAGCGTAAGTGATCTAGCCTTTGCCTGATGTGCCAGTGCAATCTCAGAAGCATGCCATCCCCCCTCAGGGCCAATCCAAAGAGTGTGTTTTTGCCCCACCATTTCCTCTTTGGAAATCGGCCAATCCGAAGAATCTAGCAAAGGAGCAAAGATCCAATGCTGATCTGTGGCAGTCGTCTGGCCCAGTGCTGCTTCGAGTGATTGAAACCATGTCCAGGTTGGTGAAAACTGACGCCCTGACTGCTTGCAAGCTTCGCTCATGATGCGTTCCCAGCGCTGCTGAGTATTTATCGTAGGAGTTTCGGCACGACCGCTCGAAAATTCTCCTTGAAAGAGCACCACACGACTCACTCCCAGTTCCACACCTTTCTGGAGTATCAACTCCAAAGCTTTCTCTTTAGGCAAAGCCAACCACAACTCCAGCGATAACGGCGATGACTCCGGCACAACTATGGCTTCCAGAACCTCAAACTCTAATCGCTGTCTTATCTGGTTTAGCAGTTTCACACGAAATCGCTGTCCAAGCCGATCCTGCAATAGAAAGTCATCTCCTGGTCGTAAACGTCTAGATTGTCTGATATGCCGAACTTCCTCTCCTTCCATTTCAGCACACAGGGCAAGGCGCAGATCACCTTCAAATTTGAAATAAGCAGACATTTTGGACAAAACTTGTTGAAATACTATATACTGGTGGGAAAAAATCGGAAGAGGAGTTGCAACGAGGTACTTGATAACCTGTACCCCGTAGCATCTTGAAGAGAAGTTAGAGGCCCTTGCGGACGGCGACTTCCATTGGCGTCAATCGATGACGGCACTTCCGACGTATATAAAGCCGTTGGGTCGGAAGCAAATAACGTTTGGGCGTTTTCATAGATCCCCATATACAAGAGATTGCGACGAGCACTCATAGATAACACGAGTTTGTTATCGGCAGGAGATCACAGAACTTTAGTAGAATGATGAGGTAATATGCCGCGGGGAGGATTTCGAGAAGGCGCTGGGCGCAAGAAGGAATACACTGAACCAGTGCGAAAGATCCTGCTGGGCTTGCCTGAGTCGGTGCTGCAGGAGTTGGATCAATATGCTAATCAACGTAATTTATCACGTCCAAAAGCAATCGCTGCTTTGTTGAAACAAATCCATCGTCCAGAAGAACCAGCTCGGCAAAAAACACAACACAAAGTTGTCCTGCAGGAACTCAAGTCACTCCGAGAGAAACTCAAGAAGAGTTCCGACTGAGTTGAATTGCCTCCTCTACATCATCAGCAGAGTTTTTCTGCAACTGTTGGAGTCGCTGGCGAGATGCTTCAAAACGTCTTCTTGAGATACGCCGTTCAATGATGCCCAAGGTGACCATCGACACGAATATCATCAATATTAGCAACAATCCCATTTTTCCTGACCTCTAGGTTATAACTATGCTCTGGAAACTGTTTCTGGCCTTTACACTCATTCCTGTCAGTGAAATCTATATTCTGATCGCAATCGGGGGGCAGATTGGAATTCTACCTTCCATTGCTTTGGTCATTTTAACTGGAATTGTAGGAGCTAGTCTTGCTCGCAGTCAAGGACTACAGACCTTGGGACGAATTCGGGATTCTTTTCAACAGGGAGTGGTTCCGGGAGAAGAGTTGCTCAACGCTCTATTGATCGCCATCGCTGGGATTGTCTTGCTCACACCCGGATTTTTGACTGACGCTGCAGGGTTATTTTTGCTCATTCCAGCAACCCGAACTCTATGCCGAGAATGGCTTAAACGTCGCATAGAATTAGTATATGCTCAACGTAACGTGGGTAATGGTCCAATTATCTATGGCTAGGCATCTTCACTGATTTTCACGCAGGCAGCATGGACGCAAAATCTCCCGCCCTAATTGTACAGCAAGCCTCTAAGATACTGAGTCTGGAAACTGTCAAACGAGGCAAACGCCCGTATGACAACGCTTTGATCACAGAACAGTTGGATCTAGTGGAAAAGTTGGTGAGCAGGGATCATGCAAACGAATTGATTCAACTCTATCGTCTGCAAGATCCCAATGTGGATGGAACGTCTTGGCCACTGCGTTGAGGACAGTGACGCTTCACATGAACAGACTGGACAACCGAGGAGCAGGCTGTCCATTTCGGAAATCAGCGCCTGACATCAACTCCCGATGAAGCATCAGGCTCAATGGCACCGCTTGGGGTTGTGATCGCAAAAACAACTGGGACAGCGCAGGCTTCGGATCTTCCTCTGATTGAAAGTCCTTACCTGACATCAAACGAACCTTCGTCTTGGAAACCGTTTCCTGGGCAGTAACCGGACGATGATTCTCGGTGTTTTGAACGATCTGCAACAGCAGTTCACGTTCTCGCTGGTCTTGGCCGCGCTGCTCGATCAGACGTTCATTCATGTCGATCAGGCGGTTGTTCAGACCAATCAACCACTCTTGTTGTTGCGATTGCAACGGGTTGCTCTGCATTTTCGTCACTCCATGACTACTCGGTTCTCATCCTGAAAACCGTACTACATTGGGTACGCCCCCGCCCTGCCAAAGGAAGTACCAAACTAACTCTCTGATCCCAACATCTGGAGTCAGAACACAGCAAAAACTCGAGCTACTGGCTCCATGCCGCTAGCAACGCCGTGTTGAACGATTCTGGAAGAAACTTTGGTTTCAGAGAATTCATTAGGCGAGAATAAACCGGTTGGGAGGGTGCAGGGTCGATCAAAGCGTGTCGTGTCCAATGACAGACTGGTTAGCATCTTGCTGTTCTCTTAAGACTAGCCTGCCTCCGATGGCAGGTGGATTATGCGACAGATTTTGGATGACTCTGACGCTGATGGGATGGCTCAGACTAAGCACTCCCGCCGATGGGGAGTGCAAAAAACCTATGCAAAAAGGGTTCGGACTGCAAGAAAAAAATCTGACTTATTCAGATTTTTTTTATTTCTACAACTCTTCTAACTCAATTTCCCTCTCTGTTTCAGGATTAAAAGTCATCGCAGATGGCATTTTTCAGTAGCTAGCCGATGGATTTACAACAAGAACAACAGCAATGGTGGGCTCGCTGGCAAGAGGGACGTATCGGCTTCCATCTTCCAGAAGTCAATCCTCTACTTGTTCGCCATGTACACTCCCTGGCAACCGACACTCACCCCAATGAGACATCCTGTATTCTTGTCCCACTCTGTGGCAAATCAAAGGACTTGATCTGGCTTCAAAGACACTTTCATGAGGTCATCGGGGTGGAGTTAGTTCCTCAGGCTGTTAAGGCTTTTTTTGAAGAAAACCAAATCACTCCGACTCACTCCTTAAGAGATCCCTTCGCAACTTACCAATACGGCAATCTAACCTTGCTACAGGGTGATATCTTCCAAATGAGTTCCAAACATCTGGAGGATCAACCTATACAAGCGGTCTTTGATCGAGCTTCCCTGATTGCTCTACCTAATGAATTACGGAAAAATTATGTAGCGTTGCTCCGCAGTCTGGTTTCTCCCAACACGAAGCTGTTGTTGGTGACGCTCGCTTATGCAGACGGTGTGATCAGTGGTCCGCCACATTCAGTTCCAGAAAATGAAATCTTCGAGTTGTTTGCCTCCGCTGCCAACATCGAATTGCTGGGAAAACAAGACATTCTCACTGAATCTCCCAACTTCCAGAAAGCTGGGCTACGTTGGGCCTACGAAGCTGTTTACCTGATTACCTTCCCATGAAAATTCTTGCTGTCATCCCAGCTCGTTATGAGTCTTCACGATTCCCTGGCAAACCACTGGTTGACCTGCATGGGAAGCCAATGATTCAGCATGTATACGAGCGAGTTCAACAAGTTCCCTCAGTAGGTCAGGTCCTCGTAGCTACCGATGATGAACGTATCATCAACGCTGTCCAGGCTTTCGGTGGTCAAGCCTGCATGACTTCGCCTAATCACCCAACAGGGACAGATCGAATCGTGGAGGTGATTCAGAATCAGCCCTGTGAGTGGGTGCTCAACGTTCAGGGAGATGAACCAACCATCGCACCTGAAGTTTTAGAAACACTCATACAGCGTGCACTTGCAGATGGCAGTTGCCCCATGGCAACTCTTGTTTTTCGCAGTGATGATCCCAACACCTGGCAAGACCCACATGTCGTCAAGGCCATACTAGCACAAAATCAACGAGCTCTCTATTTTTCACGATCACCTGTACCTCATGTCCGAGATCAGGTGTTTCGTGGTTGCTGGAAGCACTTTGGGATCTACCTCTACCGCCGTGACTTCCTGCTGGAATTTGCCAACTGGCCCACAACCCCTCTTGAACAGCAAGAGCAGTTAGAACAATTGCGGGTTCTGGAAAATGGATATTCAATCCTTTGCGTAGAATCTCCTGTGGATAGCATTGGAGTAGATGTGCCAGAGGACCTTGCACACGTCGCTCAACTGATCACAACAGGAATGATCCAAGATTGATTATTACCAATTTAGATAATTTAAATTGTTCTTATTAAGAAAGCCCGTTGAATTTCACTACCTCAATCCCCTATTATGTAACTTATTACTATAAGTTACAGTTTTATCAGATCATCAACTTTTGCTAATTTTTTCAATAAAAATGAAGATTTTTGATCGTACTATTGTACTCGAAAAATATATTTTATAAGTTACAGTTACATTCTTGACAAGAACATATCTCTACTGAAATTGACTGGATTCTTCCTCCTAACTACGGTTTGTTTTTCTCTTGTGAAGACAAACCAAATCCTCATATTCATTTTTCAAATTTATCGAGAGACGTTCTATGGCACAATTAGATGCGATCTTAAGCCAAGGGGGCCAACCTGTCGAAGAGTTGGTCAAATTCGCAAATCCCCGATTTGGCAAAGAGCGCCTGCATCTACCCGGTCCTGATTGGACGAACAGGATTTGGCAACAAAGTGATCGCAATCCACAGGTTCTGCGATCTCTGGGTCAACTATACGGTACTGGACGTCTAGCAAATACGGGCTATCTCTCAATTCTACCCGTGGATCAAGGAATCGAGCATTCGGCGGGTGCTTCTTTTGCCGCCAACCCGAGCTACTTCGACCCTGAAAACATTATAAAATTAGCGATTGAAGCCGACTGTAACGCTGTTGCTTCCACTCTTGGTGTGCTTGGGATTGTTTCTCGCAAATACGCCCATCGCATTCCATTTCTGGTTAAACTCAACCACAACGAATTACTAAGCTATCCCAACCAACACGATCAGACGCTCTATGGCAGTGTGAAGCAGGCATGGAATATGGGTGCTGTGGCGATTGGGGCAACTGTCTACTTTGGCAGCCCAGATTCACGTCGACAACTCTGGGAAGTCTCGCAGATGTTTGCGGCAGCTCATGAACTGGGTATGGCAACTGTGCTTTGGTGCTACGTGCGCAACTCCGGCTTCTTCAAGGATGGAGTGAACTACGAAACAGCAGACGACTTGAGTTCCCAGGCCAATCATCTTGGTGTCACGATAGAAGCAGACATCATTAAGCAGAAACTCCCTGAAGTTTCCAACGGCTACGGTGCCGTCAAGTTTGGCAAGACCGATAAGAAAGTTTATGACTCACTGACCTCTGCACACCCTATCGACATGACCCGCTACCAAGTGCTCAATTGCTATGCCGGTCGGGCCTCCCTGATCAATTCGGGTGGAGACAGCAAGGGCAGCAGTGATCTGGGCGAAGCACTCTACACTGCTGTTGTCAACAAACGTGCTGGAGGCTCCGGCTTGATCCTAGGGCGAAAGGCTTTCAAACGAGAAATAGGTGAGGGTGTTGCCTTACTGCAATCCGTGCAGGATGTGTATCTTTGTGATCAAATCACTATTGCCTAATCTTGCCTTGGGGCAAGCTTGTCCGCCCCATTTCATCTGCTCCCCAGCAACCTAATGCCTGAATTACCTGAAGTTGAAACCGTTGTTCGTGGTCTACGTAGCTTGATCACTGGCCAGACAATCCAGCGGGTAGAAGTCTATCGTGAAAAAACAGTTCCAGGCTCCACTCCCCAAGCCTTTGCCGCTGCTGTTCAGGGATGCACTATTGAGAGCGTGACACGCAGAGCCAAGTACCTACTGTTTCAGCTTCAGCCTGAATCCTTATTACTAGGTCACTTACGAATGACGGGAAAATTTGTAGTCACAGATCCTCCTTCGGAGCCTGCTCCTCATGACCGAGCTTGGTTCTGGTTGGGTAATAGTCAGGTTTTGATATTTACCGACATGCGTAACTTTGGGACCTTAGAGCTCTTTCCCTCAGCAACTGAAATTCCCAAGCTGCAAGTACTAGGGCCAGAACCTCTTACAGAAGACTTCAATACTCGTTACCTATATCCCCGATTGAAAGCCAGTTCAAAAGAGATCAAACCGTTCCTACTGGATCAGCGACTGGTTGCTGGAATTGGCAATATCTACGCTTCTGAAATCCTATTCGCCTCTGGCGTGCTCCCTCAACGCAATTCACATTCTATGAAAAAGAAGGAAGTTCAGGCTGTCGTAGAAAATACTCGTCGGATTCTGCTGTCCGCTATCGAATATAACGGCACCTCAGTTTCTGATTTTCGGCAGGTTGATGAAAAGACCGGAGAGTTTCAGAATTTTCTGCAGGTCTACGACAAAGAGTCTCAGCCCTGTCCACGCTGTGCAGTTCCCTTGCAACGCATTGTGCAGCAGCAGCGCAGTACTTTCTTCTGCATCGGATGCCAAAAATGAATTCCCCCTTCTTACGCTGTCTTGGAATTCTAATGCTTCTGGTGTTGACAGCTCTGCCAGCCCTGGCACAGGTCAGTCTGAAAACTAAGCAATACCTGTTACTCAGTGGTCCTGAAAACACAGCCTCTCACCAATTTGCAAATGATCTGGCAGAAATTTGGAGTATGCCAGGTGTCAGCTTTGGAAGTGATCTTCAGCCTGTTTCCACTATGGACGGAGCCACTCGACTGGAGCAGATGAGAGATCAGCGAGGGCATCTAGCGATCATCAATGGGCAGGAGGCTTGGCAGTTGCTCCCAGAATATCCTCAAGTGAAAGTAGTGAGCGTACTCTGGCCAAACGTGCTGTATCTGATCAGTCGCTTGCAGCCACCTCAAATCGTACCATTGACAGCTGCACGCACTGTACGAGCCCCGTTACAGGCCCTGGAAGTTATTAGAGCTTGGGACGATAAATCACCTGTTTTGCTGCTGCAGGAGACAAACTGGTTCCGCCAGGAAGAAACCATTGAGGCTCTTGAAGGGTTCAAAGAAGATGTTTTTCTCAGTTGGGGTAGCTACCCCCTACAGGAAATTCGAGCCTTGCTGAATTTCCCCGGATATTACCTGACAGAAGCCCAGGACACTCTGCAGAAAGTTTGGACACAGCAACTTCCTTGGACGCGTTCTTACACGCTCCCCGCAGAAACCTATGTAGGACAGCCAGCCTTGCAGTTGCTGGCAGAGTTCCCGGTACTGGTTGTGCACGAGACTGTTCCTGACAGCTTGGTAAATAACCTGCTGCGCAGCCTGTTTGGTCACGCTGAATCTTCTAATCCACGCTTTTTGTTTCGAAATCTCTCTACCCAACACAATCTGCTGTTTCAGCAAAAGCTCCCATATCATTCGGTAGCTCGTAGTTTCTATCGTTTCCCCTGACCATGTCTGAGCCCCGTTTTCGACACCTCCCCGTGTTGTTGGCAGAAGTGCTAGGGTCTACGCCCGCAAATAGCAAAAATCTACTTGATTGCACCCTTGGTGGGGCTGGTCACTCACGTGCTTTGCTAGGGAAATTCCCAAAAGCGAACTTGTATGGGATTGATCGTGACCCTACAGCCCTGGCTGCCTCACGCCACCGACTGGCTGAATATCCAGGAGTCACGGCAATTGAACAGGCCAGTTTTCTAGAATTACCATACTGGGCTGAGAAGTGGCGCAAGCCCTTCGATTTCATCCTTGCAGATCTTGGGATGTCCTCAGAGCAATTGGCAGCTCCAGAGCGTGGTTTTTCCTTTTTGCAGGAAGGACCTCTCGACATGCGAATGGATCCATTCAGACAGGTGGAAACTGCCACACAGATCCTCCAGCAGCGGAGTGAATTTGAGATCCGCAGACTGCTGCAAACCTACGGAGAAGAGCGCTTTGCTCCACAAATTGCTCGTGCCATTGTACAACATCGTGCCAATGCTCCACTCGTTACAACCAGTGAACTGGCTGAACTAGTGGAACGTGTAATTCCCAGAAAATTCCAAAAGCCTAACTTCCACCCAGCTACCCAAACCTTTCAGGCACTGCGAATGGAAGTAAATCGGGAACCCCAGGAAATCAACGCCTTGCTCGACTTTGCTATTGAGAATCTGCGGCCAGGAGGACGGCTAGCTGTCATTTCCTTCCACTCCTTGGAAGATCGCCCCGTTAAGCAGAGATTTCGGGAATGGGAGCGACCCTGCTGCTGTCCATCAGACCTGCCCCTCTGTGTTTGTGGTCTACAAGCTCTTGGGGTCTCTCTGCAGCGTAAGCCAATTGTTGCAGGCGCCGAGGAAATAGAGCAAAATCCTCGGAGTCGTAGTGCTCGTCTGCGTGTTTTCGAACGCAATGCAGTCTGCTTTCCAGGATCTGACAAAGAGTCTGAGGACTGAAATGGCCAAGAAGGAACGCCTGGATGTGATCATCAATGACATGAACCGGAACCCACACCACTGGCGACTGGATCAGTTTCATGCGATGCATCGCAACGGCATGAAGATCTGGATTGGCAACGGCTTCTTTGGCTACCACGTGGAGCAGCCCAATTATTATGAGCCCACCCTGCGTGAAAAATGGCAGTTGCGCAAAGCCCTCCGACGATTGCGTGCCTACATTGCCGATTACATCACTGATAAACGGACTCCCCCTAAGCCTCCTACCACTTCATAGCAGCGTATCCACCAAGCCTGTCTCATTCTGGGAAACGCATGGAGCCTCTGCCGAACCATTGGCCCTGAAAAGTGTCACGACACGCAATCGAATCGTGATTTCTCCCATGTGCCAGTACTCCGCAAAGGAAGGCCTTGCCAACGATTGGCAGTTTGCTCATCTCTCAACCTTTGCACTGGGAGGAGCAGGGATTATCTTCACTGACGGAACATTCATCTCAAACTCAGCCACCCATGGGATTGGGAATGACCACACCGAGTTCCGTTGAAATCTCAATCAACTGATCACAAATCGACTGTCCGAGTTCAATGCCATTCATCCGAGCAGTCCTGCGCTTTGTACGCTCTGGGTCACCAGGCATAAGCACAGGCTGATCCTGGTGGCGTGGTGCTGAATTTCTGATTGAAGTGACAAAATCTTCAATCTCTTGTCG
>JAQWOT010000186.1 GCA_029245725.1 SAR324 cluster bacterium
TCCAACATCACCAAGAGCACAGTGTTGTTTCATCAAGTCTGCTGTGAGGATTTTGTGGGGTGGGTTAGGGATATGCCCGTCACTGAGGTGACCAAAGCTGTGGTGCGCAAGTACTTGGAGATGCAGAAGCAGCTGCCAGCACAGCGCAAGAAGAATCCACGCTATGCCAAGAAGACGATAGAGCAGATTCTCAAGATGAAGAGTGTAGAGCCGCAGAGCATCACCAACATCAACAAGAAGGTGAGCTACCTCAAGCAGTTCTTCAAATGGTTGGTCTATCGCTTTGATGAGATTGGCAGCAATCCCTTTGATGGAATGAACTTAGCGAACAAAGCCCAAGTGGTTGAGCGAGGTCACTTCACAGACAGAGACTTACAGAGAATATTAGGTAAGGACTATCTGAGCAGCACAGTGCATCGTGTTGACAAGGAGAGCCGCTTCTACATCAAACATGGAGTGAACTACTACTGGGCTTTTCTGATTGGCATCTACTCAGGCATGCGAACAGAAGAAATCTGCAAACTCAGAGTGGATGAAGTTCAGCAAGAGGAAGGCATCTGGTTCTTTGACATCAAGGGGAGAGTAAAGACGAAGAACAGTGTGCGTAGAGTACCGATTCACAAGCAGTTGATAGAACTGGGCCTGCTGAAGTACATGGAGATTGTTGCCAAACAAGGAGAGGAACGATTGTTTTGGAGTTTGCCTGTCATCAACGAGAAATATTCCAAGACAGTCAGCAAGTTCTTCAATGACAGTTATTTGAAGAAGGTTGGAGTCTATGAACCCAACATCAAGATTCTCTACAGTACGAGGCATACCTTCATCACCAGAGCAAAGGTCAATGGAGTGGAGGATGCGTTGTTGAAGAAGTTAGTAGGACATGAACAGGAGTTCACCCAGAAGCACTACGCAGCGAATATGTTTGACTTAGCAATGCTGCAGAAGGGAATCAATCGTGTGGAGTATCCGAGTTTGGATGTGAAGGAATTAAGAGTGAGGTGGGATAGGAGATTGGTGGTGGAGAGGAAGAAGTGAAGGGGCAATATCGTATACTTTGACACTGGCATGTCCTCAACAAATTAGTTCTCTTGTTGACGATGAGGAGCCATAGGAGCACACTTAATCTACTCAAAAACACCTAGCAAGAATCCTGTAGACATTACTGATGCATATCATCTCTCGTAAGCGACTCAACGACTTTGCTGCCCTGCACCCTGATGCTAAATCTGCTTTGGCTCATTGGTATCAAGCATTCAAAAAACAGAGATTTGAGTCCTTTGTAGAATTAAGACAAATCTTTCCACAGGCAGACCAAGTTGGAAAATTGACTGTGTTCAATAATGGAGGCAATAAGGTCAGACTGATTGCTGCAGTCCACTACAACAGCAAAAAAATTTACATTCGCTCAGTTCTGACTCATGAGGAATACAATAGAGGGAAATGGAAGGAGTAATCATGGAAATCACAGCATCTCAAGTTCAGCAAAGCTGGGGAAATCTTGCTTCTATGGTTTTCGTGCCCCATCGTGAAGAAGATTATCAGCGGTTGGTTGAAGTACTGGACAGATTGATTGACTTGGTTGGTGAGGATGAGTCTCACCCTTTGGCTTCCATGATGGAAGTAGTTGGTGTGCTAGTTGCCAAGTACGAAGAGGAATATGTCCCTGAGTTGGAAGAGGACACTGTAGCCTGAAAAAGTAGACCACCTCGTGACTTAATTACTAGAGAATTCAAGCTCCAACTCTTCACGAGGTAAACTACCTCCAGACTGGGAAATATATAGTCTAGAGCGATTTTTCAGGTCATTTTTTTACATCAAATCCGTATGCCTATCGCTAGCTCCAAAGCATCCTCATTCTCTACCCCAAGATATCTAGATGTGTTGGCAACTGACTGATGTCCCATCAGTCTACGCACAGCTTCAATGTTCTGTGTCTTCTTGAAAATCACACTTGCCTTGGTCTTGTGAGAGTTCTGTCTGTAGTAGGTTAGTTGAGAGAAAAAGGCTGTTAGTGCTAACAGTGGTAACCACAGCACTGATTGAAGTGATGGAACAATCGTATTATGACACTGCTATTTTGTGATTGATGTGGAGAGATCTTCAGAAAATCTGATAAATTGTCTATTTGTTCATAAAAAATTGTCTTGTTACATATTCTTTTCAGATAATTGAATGTAACGGTAGAATGAGGTGGATGAACCATTTCACTGATTTGTTATGAGAAAAATAAAAAGTCTGTTGACCATCCTTCTTGTGTTGCTGGTCTTCAATGACGCAACTCTGTGGTCTCAAGCAAAAACCGTCACCCTTTACATCAGTGATGATGATAGCAAGAGTGGGCAAGAGTCCGATCCAACTAGTTGGAAAACAAGTAGAAATCTGGTGAGTGACCATGAGTATGTTGGAGAAGTCAGCAACGGATTGCCGAGCAGACAGGGAACCGAGACATTTCCAAGTGGAGTTGAATACGTAGGTTCTTTCAAGGACGGTAAAAGGAACGGCCAGGGGACCATGACTTTACCCGAAGGACGAGTGTTTAGTGGCTTCTGGCGCGATGGAAAGTTCATCGGTAAAGAACCATTGGAGCAAAAGCCGCCAAAAATCACATCAGCAACGCTCTACATTGGTGAGGAAAATACCAAGAGTGGGCAGGAATCCGATCCAGCCAGCTGGAAAACAAGTAGAAATTCAGAAAGCGACCATGAGTATGTTGGAGAAATCCGTAACGGATTGCCGAACGGAGTGGGAAGTTATTCTGATCCAGACGGCTTGAAATACGAGGGCTCTTTCAAGGATGGTAGATTCAGCGGCCAAGGAATCTCGACCTTACCAGATGGTTTGAAGTATGAGGGTTCTTTCAAGGATGGCAAAGAGCATGGAGAGGGAACTTTGGCTTTGCCAAGTGGAGCAAAATACATAGGTTCCTTCAAGAATGGGTTACCTGATGGAGAAGGGAGTTATGCTGATTCAGATGGTTTGAAGTACGAGGGTTCTTTTAAGGATGGTAAATTCAATGGTCAGGGCACCAAGACATTCCCAAACGGTCAGGTATACATAGGTGCATTCAAGAGCGGCGAGATGAACGGTCAGGGTACATTGACTCATCAATCAGGTCAGAAATACGTTGGAGAATTTCAAGACGATTGGATGCATGGTCAGGGTACATTAACTCGTCCAGATGGCTTGAAATACGTAGGAGACTTTAAAAAAGGTAAACCAGACGGAAAAGGGATGTTCACTTTGCCAAGTGGTATAAAGTACGTTGGGGATGTCAAGAACGGTAAAGAACACGGTCAGGGTACTCTGACTCATCCATCGGGTCAGAAATACGTAGGGGAATACAAGTATGGCAAGATAGATGGTTGGGGAACAATGACTTATCCAGACGGACGAGTGGAAAGCGGACTCTGGAGAGAAAACCAGTTTTTGGACAATCAGTAAGTGCAGGCCCTAATCTCAAACCCGAATTCCCATTGCTAACTTCAAAGCATCCTTATTCTCTGCTCCAAGATATCCAGAGGTATTGGTAACTGACTAATGCCCCAACAGTCTGTGCACTGCCTCAACGTTCTGAGTTTTCATGAGGATGCCACTCGCCTTTGAATTCAGTCTCTGATGTCTAGGTATCGAAACTCGTTTTGATGATAATGATCCCAGTGCGAATAGTTCAGAGATTCTCGGTTACTCCAAATCCATCTAACGGTGTATTGTTCCCAAAACAAACCACCAAGCAGAGAAAACTTCATTCGTGCATCGTTATTCCAGTGAGTTGCAGTCATCTCAAGGCTTTCATCAATGCATTCAGAATGTGCAAACCACTTCCTGTAGATATACGATTCACTGATCATATTGATCCCCAGAATCTTTCCTGCGTAAACATAGAGATGGTAGGTGTAGCAACCACATGAGGATTTTCTTTGACGAATCTCTCTCCAGGTAGCGGGAGTGTAAGTTCGAAAGGTGAAAATGATTAGAATAAGGTCAGTTATAATTCCGAGGATGATTTCACGAACTCCATCTTCGTTGAAGAGTGAGTCAACAAACATGATCAAGACTTCTATCAGTGATGCCTCCATAAGCTTTACCCTCTAAAGGTATGAATTTTTTTGATCACACTCGGTGGCGCCCTTCTGAAAAAGGTTTTTCAGGCAAAAGCATGATACCTAGGTTTTACGATTTTTTGTGGGGAAGATAGAGATATGTGGATAATGATGATGGTTAGACTAGACGTCATTATCCTTTTATTCAGGGTGGTCTGTGTGTAATGGAATTTCTTGTGTTGTTTGTTGAGAAAACGGCATGGAGTGTGTAATGTGGGGCGTTTTCTTTAACCTCAGCAAACGAAAGGAGTAGGACGTGGCAAGAATTTCTCCGCACCCAGAAAAGAAGTGGATTCGATCCTTAAACAAGCCCCTCTTTGGAGATTCAGATGGACGAGTCAAAAGAACAGAAGAGCCTGCTAATGAAGCAAGCTCTTTTGATGTGTTTCTGGCTATGAACAGGAGGGCGATTGGCTAAGAGATCACTTGCCTAGATTAATTGCAATGATCCAACTCCCGAAGAAGGGGAGGTGGGCGAATTATTCTGAGCCTTTGAAATTCTATTCCACAAACCGCTCCAAGCAACCCTGTTGGATGAACTGTCCAAAGGCAACGGCAATCTCTGAGTTTCTTTTGCGATCCTTCCATTTCTGATAGTAGTTGGGAGCCGCATCAACTACAGAGTTACCCAGTGATTTTGTACGAGATTCCCAAATTGCTTTCTCTCCGCTCTTACCTACCTTCATCGCCTGCAAGGAAGTTCTGAACTCACCCAACGAACCACCTGCCTGGTGCGTCTGCATCACCATCCGTGCAAAGCCTCCCAACCGACTGCATGTGTCTGATTTCAAGTCTGGTGAAGCTTGATTACTAAAGGCAGCAGCAGAACTCAGTAAAAGAATACCTGCTGTGATCCCAAAATATGTAACAAATTTGTTATTTATAAGATGATTTTGATACTGTAATCGGATGTTTTTTGTGAACATAAGGCGCCTTTGGGGTTAAGTAGCAACAACACTGAGAGTCAGTATAACTTTGCCCAGTAGGGCAACTGAAACCACAAACTTGATGCTAGCCAGCAGTTCTATTAGGTTCCAGTCACTTTCGATCAATCTTACCTTGGTCTATCCGAACTACCAGTGTATGCGATGGAAGATTTAAAGCAAATCCGTCACGCTCATCGTCTCATACTTTTCCATCGGTTGATGAATCCAGGGAGAGTCCTCAAGATAGTCTACGTAATAGTCTGGCTTGTACTGTGAGACCCCTTTCATCCAGAGCACGGCGGTGCGGACTTCGTCTAGATAGAATCCGTAGAAATGATTCAACCACTTCAGGCTTTTTTCCAGAGTGATGCCTGAGTCTGCCAGATCATCCACAAGGATCACCCTGCTTCCAAGGTTTGGGGTGGTTTGAGCGAGATCTCTGGAGAATGTCATTGAACCCTGCTCGTTCTTCACACCATCGCCCCGATATGATTCTACGGAAAGAATGGCGAGGGGTTTGTCGAATAACCGTGCAAAAATATCTCCTACCCGCAATCCACCCTTTGCAATACAAACGATCTGACTGAAGTCATATCCGTCTTGATAAACCTTGATGGCCAACTCTTCGATCTTTTTGTGGTATTCGTCCCAAGAGACGTACAGATCAGTTTGTTTCTCTGCTGTCATTTCCTCACTACCTCGTTTGAAATTCGCTGCGGATTGAATGTGCTAAGCTTGGTTGAGGTCTCCAGTCTAGAGAGCGGAGACAATCAAACAATATCAACGGAGAAGTGATGAATTCGCAAGTGAGTGGGCCCATAAACTAACTGAAAGAGCCAGATAAAATGCCTCAAGCTGCCTGGGTTTTCTCTTCGTATTCTTCCGGAGCTAGAAACCCACCAGATTGGCGAGCCCAAAGATCGGCGTAGATACGGGAATTCTGGACCAGCTCGTCGTGGCTACCAGACTCGATCAGGTTGCCTGTATCAATCACAACCAAACGGTCCAGCTGGGCGATCGTGGAGAGTCGATGCGCGATGGCAATCACGGTTTTGCCCTCCATCAATTGAAATAAGTTTTCCTGGATGGCAGCCTCTACTTCTGAATCCAGCGCAGAGGTTGCTTCATCCAGTACAAGAATTGGAGCATCTTTTAGAAAGACTCGAGCGATCGCAATCCGTTGACGCTGTCCCCCAGAGAGCTTCACGCCTCTCTCACCGACATGGGCATCCAGACCTTTCCGACCTCCTGAATCTTCCAGCTCTTGAATAAAGTCCCAGGCATTGGCCTTGTGAGCAGCTTCAATCACTTGCTCATCAGTTGCTTCGGGAGCTGAGTAGGCGATGTTTTCGCGAATGGAGCGGTGCAGCAGCGAAGTGTCCTGAGTGACCACACCAATGCGGCTACGTAGACTTTCTTGCGTCATTTGGACGATGTCTTGTTCATCAATCAAAATCCGTCCTCGTTCCAGGTCATAGAAGCGCAGGAGTAGGTTCATCAGCGTAGTCTTACCGGCTCCGGAGCGCCCTACCAGACCAATTTTTTCACCGGAGGTGATTTTCAGAGAGAAGTTATCAATTACGCCACTGGCCTTTCCATAGTGAAAGCCGATATGTTCGAACTCAATCTGCCCTCGTGGCACATCGAGTGGTTGGGCCTTCGGCTGATCTACGACTTCATGAGGCTTGACCATCATCGTCATGCCGTCATGCACGACCCCGATGTTTTCAAATAGGCCAGAGACCTCCCACATGATCCATTGTGACATCCCATTGATACGCAGGCACAGCGCAATCGAAATGGCAATTGAACCAACGGACACCGCAGATCCAAGCCAGAGCCAAATAGCTAGAGCAGATACAGCAAACACCAGGAAGGCGTTGTTGAAGTAAACTACAAACTGAAACTGGGTCACCAGTCGCATCTGCTGATGCACGGTTCCCAGAAAACCTTCCATGCTCTCTCTGGCATAAGTGGCTTCCCTGCCTGCATGGGAGAACAGCTTGACCGTGGTGATGTTTGTGTAGCTATCAACAACTCGTCCGGTCATTAACGAACGAGCGTCTGCTTGGTCACTGGAGACTTTCTTGAGCCTAGGTACGAAGTAGCGAATGAGTGTGGTGTAAACAATTACCCACAGCAGCAGCGGTAACGCCAGTACCCAGTCTGCTGAAGCGACCAGTACCATCATTGAAATGAAGTAGACACTCACGTAGACAAAGACGTCGAGCAGCTTCATCACGCTTTCACGAATGGAGAGCGAGGTCTGCATTACCTTAGTGGCTACTCGGCCAGCGAATTCATTAGCGAAGAAGCCCATGCTTTGCTGGAGTAGGTAGCGATGCATCTGCCAACGGGCGATCATCGGGAAATTACCGAGCAACGTCTGGTGAATCAGCAGAGATTGTAATAGGACGATTGTTGGTAGACCGATTAGTAGAACGACTCCCATCCAGATCAACTTGCCTCCCTCACGTTCCAGAAATCCTTCCTGTCCACTTGCCGCTAGCCAATCCACGATGTTGCCCAGAAATCCAAACAGGTAGACCTCTCCAATGGAAATTAGTGCAGTGACAGCCGACATTAGGAATAACCAGGGGCCTGCAGGCTTGGCGTAGTGCCAACAGAAGGCCACTAGTCCTTGGGGTGGCTGAGTTGGTTCTTCATTAGGAAATGGGTTCAGACGATCTTCAAACCAGGAAAACATGGGCAAGCAGGAGGTGAGGTTGTAGTAGTGTGCAGAGTTGTCGAGACTATTCTTGGATCAGATGATTTGGAACTTTGTGGAAAGAGTAACGAAATCTGCTGTGAAAAGATGATTTTCCAGAATGAACTTCGGTTTGTGAAGAGACAACCAGAAAAAAACTTTCTTTCAAGAATGCCAAAGTTGCTGAGTTTGTTTATGGAAAGAAACAGTTTGGAGTTTCTCAGTTAGGGCGTTGTGAGATTCAAATTTTTTTAAATCTTTTGTTTTGAGTGATTAGTGGCCCAGATTGTGCCGCATACACGATAGATAAATCACAATTTACGCAGATGGGCGCGCCATAGTGCTTCATTAAGAGTGCTGACCACTGAGGGAGTAAATGGAAGGTAAAACTAACTGTGAACTGCAAGCATTGCTAGAAGTGCAGGACCATAAGATCAAGCAGCTAGAACAGCGAATCACGACCCTTGAGTGGGTTATCTGTACAGTCGTTGATGACAGTGAGCCTGAACTTGGAACCAAGCATAACCTGCACTGAACTTAACAACAGGGTGGGAATTCACCTGATACAAATCCTTTTTTCACACCCCAAGATTCTTGCTAGCAACCACTCAATAGAAGTTTGGTTCAAACTGGAAATCATTTGAACCGATACTTCCATCTTGGTATGTTCAATCTCTCAAAACCCCACCGTTCTTCCTTCAAAAATCTGGATACAAAGGCATGAGAAATTTTGCCAAATGGCTACTGATCGTTTGGTCCCTATTGTGTTTGATCGGTGTTTATTTCGGCTTTACTGAGTTTTCTGGCTCGTCGGAGAAGGTTGTCTCTGGGATTGGTGGAGAAGATCTCGAAATTAACGTGATTGTCGCGATTTTCGCAGGGCTGCTGCTCTATTTGATCATCGCCATGCCTGCTCTGCTTATTTGGCTGCTGTTGGATCGCAGGGAGGATCAGGTGGTCGATCATCTACGCTACTACGATCTTGAGAAAGATGATGAGTTTCAAGAAGTATATGATTTAGACAAGGAGGTTTCCTTTTTTCAGGTAGCGCCTAAGGAGGAAGAGCAGGGTGAATTGTTCCCGACAGATCGTCAGTATGAAGATCCGGTTGCAGAAGTGGAATATGACGAGAGCGAGGTCGGTCAATTGAAGTCAAGGGTTGTCATGCTGGAGCAAGAGAATCTTCAACTCAAGCAAATGCTACACAAGCGAAATCAAATCATCAGCCAGTTCAAAAGTTCCGTACGCAGTGGCCGCTAATTCTATTCTTTATCTTGTCGATTCCAAAAATTTTCCCTCAGTGTTGTTATCCTATCTTTATTGAATCCTTGCCAGGTATTGTCCAATCTGACGAATTTCAGAATCACTGACCCGATTGATCGTGGGCCACATGATGGTGGTCATGCCGTTGCTGCGACGTTTGTACTTGATGTCGAGCATTTGATTGATTAAGTAGGAGGCTGGTTGTCTAGCAAGGTGTGGGTAGCCTTCCACGGGAGAGTTTAGACCATCTGTACCGTGACAAGTCTGACAATTGTATTGCAGATAGAGAGCAGCCCCTGCAGTCGTGTCAATCTGGTATTTGCCGATCGTGTCTTCATCCAATAGCCTGACATAAAGCACACCAGCTCCCAAAAGCAAGGTCAGTAAGAAAGAACCTCTCATTACCCATGACCAAACTTTTGCAATCAGTATAGGCATCAATTACTACTCGTGGCAGAGTTAACGGAAGTCTCCAAAAGCCCTGAAAAATCCTTTCAATTCTTTGCTGGGGGACAAATGCTGGAGTTTGTAGACAGCACCACTCAGACTAGTTGCGTACAACTCACCAACTGCATCTTCCGTCAGTGACGAGAAGAACATTACCTCTCCCAGTTCTTCACCATGCTGGATTCGAGGCTTGTAGACTAGAACCTGAGGGAAATGCTGAATGCCTGGTTCGGTAGGATCCAGTTGAAAGAGTCCACGAAAGTAGTCACCGTAAACATACTGACCACGGAGCCAGGGAATATCTTCTCCTCGGTAGACATAACCTCCAATTACAGCACGAATAAAGGTGTGTTCGAAGGAAGCAATCGGCAAAACAGTACTTTCCTTGTCACAATTTTCTGCACCTGGAGGATAACACTGATCACCTTCCACGATCGGCCACCCGTGGTTTTTCCCTACCTCAATACGGCTGATTTCTTCTTGGTGGTTGTCGCCGACATCTCCAACAAAAATGTGCCCAGTCAATTCATCAATACTGAATCGCCAAGGATTGCGAAATCCCCATGCTAGGATTTCTGGCCGAATCCCTTCACTGTTATCAGCGAAAGGATTGTCTGGCGGAATGTTATAAGGAGCCTCTTTACTGGCGTTACGTATGTCTAATCGCAGTAGACTACCTTTTAGGTCACTGAGATCTTGAGCATCATCACCCCGATATCCATCACCCACGGAAACATATAAGAACCCATCAGTACCAAATTGAAGCATTCCACCATTGTGGCTGTCGGAAGTCTTAGGAATCTCCAGCAGTGTCAGCTCACTCGAACGGCCTACTATATTATCTGAATTCACTGTAAAACGAGATAGCCGGGAGCGTTTGGGACTGTCTAGTGAATAAAATACGTAGACATAGCGGTTGTTGACATAATCAGGATCAAAAGCTAGTGAGAGGAGCCCTTCTTCCCAACCTGCGGAATAAACTGCATCGGTCAAGTCAAGCATGATACCACTACTCTGAAGGGCCCCCTCGGTGAACCATTTAACCCGTCCAGCTTTTTCAGTGACAACAAATTCTGTGGTGGAACCCGGAAAGAATGTCATTGATGTAGGTAATTCAAAGCTTTCTTCCGGGGCCAATAATTGTAAATCTACACGGGGACGAAGTAGTAATGCGTGGGTTAGAACTAGCACCAATATCAGTAAAAAGAAGATGCCTAGCAAAGTACGAGTTGTTTTCCAGACGATGGTCATGGTGAATGGTAACCGCAAATTAAGGTTGGCGTATGTACATGATTAGTTTGATCAGTGATTTGGTAAAGCTTTGATAAGTTGAGAACGTCGGTCAGGAGTTGCAAGGCGAAGAATCGTGATTCTTGAGGACTTGGCAGCCGAGAGCGCAGTCGAGGAGTGGATGGGGGACAAAAGAAGGTTGCCCCCAGAAGGGATTTAGCCCTGTAGACGTTCAGCGAGATAGACTGCAGGATGGATCACTCGCAAGGGGAGCTTGGCTTCACGAATACCGGCTCGGATCTGGTAGAGGCAGCCAGGATTTCCAGTGACCAGGGTAGTCGCTTTGGGATTAGCCGCTAGGGTTTCACAGACTGAGTCAATCTTGCGCTGGAGTATGTCTCCAGCCAACTCGGGCTGAAGCAAATTGTAGATGCCTGCAGAACCGCAACACCAGTTGGACTCCGTCAATGGCACGAGTTTCACTCCAGGTAGACTATTGACCAGTTGACGTGGGTTGGTGTCGATCTTCTGAGCGTGCATCAGGTGGCATGGAGCATCGTAAAGTACGACGTCTTCGTCTTGTCGCCAGGAGAGTTGAGTAACTTCTTCAGGGTGCCGAGAAAGTAGTTCAAGAATGTCAACAATCTTACTGCTCAGGCCCTTCCAGTCTTTGTTGTGCCCGGGATCACTCTTCGAGAATAGATGGTGATAGTCCTTGAGTTGAGCGCTACATCCAGCGGCGTTGGTAACGACTAGATCAAAGTTGTGCTCAGCAAAGGCCTGGCGGTTGGTTTCTGCCAGTTCTCTTGCAGTGATGCGGTCTCCACTGTGAACATGCAGTGCCCCACAGCAACCTTGCTCTTCTGGAACAACGACATCGTAGCCAATGGCACGCAGCAGACGCACAGTGGATTTGTGCACTGCAGCCTCGGAGACATCCATTACACATCCGGTGAAAAGCCCTGCCCTACCCAGTGACTTGGTTCCTGCTACGGCTTGTAGATCGTCGTGGGTGTGCTGTTGTTTGAAGGAGCGTCCGGAGCAGTCAGGAAGCAGATGCTGCTGGAAAACGAAGGACTTGGGTAGGATCTTGCCCAAAGCAGTATTGGTGATCAGCTTGGGTAGTCCGGTCAGTGCATAGAGCTTGAGAAGCTTACTGGCTGTGGAGAGTAGAAAGGTAGAACGGAAGAGTCCCTTGAGCAAAACAGTTCGTAGAGTCTGCTCAATCACACCCTGTGAAGAGGTTTCATGGATTACACCTCGAGCTTTCTCCAGTAGCTCTCCATATGGCACTCCAGAAGGGCAAGCCGTCTCACAGGCACGGCAACCCAGACAGCGATCCAGGGATCCCTTGATTTCTTCTGTCAGGTCTAGTTCCCCATCGTACAAGCCACGCATCAGGTAGAGTCGCCCGCGAGGGGACTCTTTCTCATCATGTAACTCACGATAGGTCGGGCAGTTATCCAGACATAAACCGCAGTGAACACAGGTCAGGATGTTGTCGAAATCGGTTCCTCGAAGCAACTGCTGGATAGTCTGACCAGAATTGCCCAGAGGCTTTTGAATGGTCGTGGTGGTCATGAGGCATTCATGGCTTGCGGAAGTTGATAAAAGGGTGCGTGGAAGACACCAGCTGGGTCCAGATGTTGTTGCAGTCGCTGTGTAAAGCTGTAGGCTGTGGAGCGTCCAAATTCACCAAGATCTTGCAGGCTTAGATCAGGATATGCGTTGCCAAAGATCATCTTCGCATCTGTACGTCGGAAACGATTCTTGAGCTCTTTTAGGAAATCCAGTTGTTCATTTGGATCTTCGACATCCAGCAGGAAGTGCAGGTCAGCTCCGATAGGATGAATTACCTGATGCAAATCGCTATGTTGCAAGGCTTCCAACCGTATTGGTTGTAGCGCATCGCGAGTGTTCAACAGAACCATCACATGTAGGTGGTTAGGCAGCAACTTCCACCTCTTCTGCAATCCTTCTAGCCAACCAGTATAGCGGTCTGTACCCGGAAGATAGCCCAAGCTGCGATTGGTTTTGCCATCGGCGATGGATTTCAGTTGATTTTGGAAGAGGCTCTGGAGCTCTTTTTCTAGACGTGCTTGTCGTTCTGGGTTACCCGAGATGCCAATACCCAGAATCCAGTCTGGCTCTCCGGTGGTGGCTGGTGCGAGAGCCTGAATCCAGTCGATGGGCAACCGTGCTTCCTGCAAGGCAGCAACTCCCAACAACCAGGAAGTGTCACGAAAACGATTGTAAAGACTGTGTGGCTCAACAGGCTGGGGAATAACTTTGAAGTTAGCAGCAGTGATTACACCCAGGCCACCCAAGCTACCCAGCATCATTCGACAGAGGTCATAGCCTGTGACATTCTTAACTACCTTGCCTCCAGCATGAACACGCTCTGCGCGGCCGTTGAGGTATTCGATCCCAATAATGCAGTCACGCAGACCACCCATCATCAGCCGATTTGGCCCAATATCGTTACAGGCCAGCAAGCCACCAAGTGTGGAGTTGCCGAACCAGGGGTTAACTGGCAGGACCATCTTCTTTTCAGCCAGGATTTCCTGCAATTTGGAGATGTTCATTCCAGCCTCGACACCAACGACCATGTCATCAGGATCAAAGAAGTTGGTTGCTGTTAGCTTGCTGAGTGAGAGCACATCCTCACTTTCAACAGACGAAGGGATCGCTTTGGCTTGGAAGTGGGTTTGGTTGCCACGAATTTGAAAGGGTTTGGGTTGCTCTAGTCTTTGCTGAAGCCATGTTTGGGCTTCTTCAATCGAGGCAGGGGTAAGGGTTGTCATACGGCCACTCCGGATTTGCGGGCTACCATTTTGGATGCGGCTATATCGTCAGAAATGTGCACTAGCCGTTTGGATTCACCGCAGCGACTCGGAGTGGGAATGGCCTTGGAGGGATTGAGCAAGCTTTCGGGGTTGAAGCACTCCCTCACCCAATTCATGTTCTCTAGGTCATTTTCGCTGTAGAGATCGGTCATCAACTTGCGCTTTTCCAGACCAATTCCGTGTTCTCCAGAGAGAGCCCCGCCACAAGACAGACAAACCTTGAGGATCTCTTCTCCAGCATGATGAGTGCGCTCCACTTCGTCTGCATCCTTGTAGTTGTAAAGAATCAGCGGATGTAGATTGCCATCACCTGCGTGGAAGACGTTGGCTACTGTCAGGTTGTACTTCTTGCCAATTGCTTCAACCTGCTCAATGACTTCGGGCAGCTTACTGCGAGGAATTACCCCATCCTGCACATAGTAGCTTGGGGAAATGCGCCCAATTGCTCCGAAACTCTCTTTGCGTGCGCGCCAGATTCTCGCACGTTCAGCATCATCCTTGGCCCGCTCAACCTTCTGAGCTCCGTTTTGCATCAACAATTCTTCTACTTTCGCGGCATCGTTGCCGATTCCGTCGGTTAAGTCTTCCAGTTCAACAATCAGTACAGCCTCAGCATCTTGAGGAAAACCAGGTTTAAGGGTCTGTTCCACCGCATAAATCACGGTTTTGTCAATCAATTCCAGAGCTGCTGGTACTGTTCCACTCCGAATCACGGCTGAGACAGCATCGCAGGCGCAACGGACGGAATCAAAAATCCCCAATAGAGTTACCGCTTTCTCTGGATTTGGTGTCAGTCTACAGACTACCTTGGTCACAATGCCGAAGGTGCCTTCTGAACCGTTGATCAGTCCAAGCAAGTCTGGACCGGGCTGATTGTGAAAATCTCCACCGACCTGAATCAGTTCGCCGTCGGGCAAGACAACCTCCATACCGAGAACGTGATTGACGGTCACTCCGTACTTTAGAGTGTGTGGGCCACCAGAGTTTTCAGCGACGTTACCACCGATAGTGCAGGCTTTCTGTGAGGATGGGTCTGGAACAAAATGATAGCCGTTTGGGCGGACCTTTTCGGAGATGCGCAGATTGACCACGCCCGGCCCCACTGTGATAGTTCGGTTGATGTAGTCAATATTGTGAATCTCTTTGAACCGATCCATTTCGATGATTACGGTATCTTCCTGAGGTACAGCTCCTCCAGAAAGGCCGGTGCCAGCTCCTCTTGCCAGGAAGGTCAGCTTCTCACGATACAAGACTTTGACGACTCGAACCAATTCCTCTGAATTGGCCGGATAGACGATGCCCATTGGCAACTTTGTGTAAAGTGTCAGTCCGTCGCTGCGGTAGGTGTAGAGCGTGACCTCGTCATCCTTAACCCACTTGCTGCCGCAAATCTGCGTTAGCTCTTCCCGAATACGTGGTGCGAATGCCATGGCTTTCCCTGCGTGCAAAGGTGGTTGATTATTGGTCTAAAGCTCCCTATCTTGGGATGCTGTGTTCAGGTTGTCAAACGAAAAAGGGGCCTGACCAATTACGAAATCATTGTGCTAAATTAGTCTTTTATCAGGCACAACCAAAAACTTAGTAAGGAAAGGTTGTACTGTCAAATGAAAAAATGGCCTGACCAATTCACAATATCATCTGAAGGACCTGAATGCCCCTGAAGCTTGTACAGTCGCAGCGTTTATTTGAGCAGGTGGCTCGCCAACTGGGCGCATTGATTCGCTCTGGAGAGTTCACGGTGGGTAGCCGATTACCACCGGAGCGTGATCTGGCAAAGCAGCTTGGAGTGAGTCGGCCCACTGTGCGTGAAGCGATGATTGCCCTAGAGTTAGCTGGTCTGGTTGAGGTGCGTGTAGGGGCTGGTATCTTCGTGATTTCTGACCGTACGGAAGAGGGACCACTCCCGGGTAGCCAGGCAACTGCTGGCCCAAGTCCTTCTGAATTGATTGAGGCTCGCTTTGAACTGGAGCGTAACAACGCAGAATTGGCTGCCCAGCGAATGCCTGCTGACTTGCTGGAGGAACTCGAGCAGACCATTCGAGAGATGGAAGTGGAAGATATGGCTGGTGCCAATGGAGATCGCCGCTTTCACTTGTTGATTGCAGAAGCAACGGGGAATCGTGCGATGGTTGCAATGACCGAGTACCTCTGGAATCAGATGCAGCACTCACCCATGTGGCGGTGTCTTCAGGAGAAAGCCTGGAGTGCTGGAATGTCTGAAACCTTTCTGAATGATCATCGCCGTTTACTTTCGGCCTTGGAGCAGCGTGACGCACCACTTGCAAAAGCTGTCATGGGTGAACACCTACGCCAAGTGCGTGAACTCTACTTCCAACTACCCAACAGTGACCGGTGAACGCCTTTTTCCACTAGTTAGTAGCGGGTATAGGACTTGAATGAAGGCACCCCGAAGAATATCACTTACCCATCCCTGAAAAGGCCACCTGAGGGTGGTCTTTCCCCCTGCATCTGAACGGAGGCATGGACGCCCTGCCGCGCTTTCTACAAAACCCGATCCGACTCAAACTGGTCCTGCTCTATTTTGGGATTGTCATGCTCCTGCCCGGGCTTGGTGAAACCCCATTGGTGGACTGGGATGAGAACATCTACGCAGAAGCCAGCCGACAGATGGTGGAGCGGGACAACTATCTGAATATCTACATCAACGACTATCCCTTCGCGGAAAAGCCTCCTTTCTTTTTCTGGGAGCAGGCAGCCTCTTATCATCTTTGGGGAATCAACGAGTTTGCGGCTCGTTTCCCATCAGTATTGGCTGGTCTGGTGATGGTGATCTTCTGCTTCGAAGTGGGTCGACGCATTCAGGATCAGTATCTTGGGACCATCTGGTCACTGGTCTATCTGACATCACTACTTCCGGGAGTCTTCGCTCGTAGTGCAGTCATCGACCACACCTTCAACGCCTTCATTGCAATCGCAGTCTTTTTTCTATATCGCTACGACCGCCAATATGAGGCGTGGTGTCAGCAGCCTGGAACAAGAACCCCACAACATCGACTTTCTCTACTGATTGCCAGTCTCTGCATGGGGATTGCGGTACTGACCAAGGGGCCTTTGGGGGGAGTTATTCCGTTGATTGCTTTTGCAGGCTACAAGCTTCTGGTGGCTCCTCGTCGGACAGTTCCACTCATACATTTCTTCAGTTGTGGGCTCATCTCACTAGGTGTTGCTCTCTCCTGGTATTTGCTCAACTGGATCTTTTACGGAACAGAGTTTCTTCAGGGCTTCATTTGGTTCCAGTTGAGCCTCTTCAGCCGTCCGTTGGAAGGTCATGAGGGGCCCTTCTTCTACCATTGGTTGGTTGCTTTGATTGGACTATTCCCCTGGACCCCCTTCCTGTTTCTTCAGCCAAGACTTCTGTGGAAATCAGGAGAAGTACATGTACGATCGGTAGTGCGTCTTTCCGTGGTATGGATTCTCTTTGTGCTAGTTTTGTTTTCTCTGGTCAGTACGAAGCTACCTCACTACTCAGCCTCGATGTATCTTCCCCTGACGCTCCTAATTTCCCTTCAACTGCATGACCGTAAGTTTGAATTGCCTCGCTGGTCTTGCATTGTCCTTGGACTCTGGGGAGTGCTGCTGGCTGTGGGGCTTTGTGCAGTGCCTTTTTTGGCAGAGAGGTACTTGGCTGAAGTCAGCCCTGAGTTTAACCTGGAATGGTCTAGCGGTATCTATTGGACCAGCGGTGGAATGCTGTTGACCATGTTGCTGGGATCCCTACTGCTCTGGCGCCAACGTTTCTGGTATGGGCTTGGAGTCGTTGGACTAAGCATGATTTTTTGCGTTCAAGGTCTCTGGCGCTATCAGGTGCCGATGATCCAGAGTTATATCCAAACTCCATTGGTCGAACTTGTACGGGAAGCCCGTCAGCAGCAGGCTAAGGTTGTGCTCTATCGCGTTGTCTCCTTTGCTGCTCTGTTCTATGGAGGAAAACCCATTGAAATGTTGCACACCTACAAATTTCCAAATGATCCAGAGATTCTCAATCTTCCAAATTCCACAGAGCTGGTGATTATCACAGAGCGCCGCATGGAGGATAGCCTGCGTAAGGATCACCCACGGGTCCAGTTCGTCAAGCACTCCGGTAATTTTGCGTTTTATCACATCCCAGTTGATTCCCCTTAAGTCCTCCCTCGCTTTCGGTTTGAGCTTCTGACCTCTTTTCGATAAGATTGATTTTGTAATTCCTGCTTCGTCATTAGCAGGATTGCTCTCCCCCAACAGATCAGAAAAGGTTCGATGTCGCAGGTCGTGGCAATTGCTGGTGCAACTGGCGCCGTAGGTACAGAGTTCATAAAGCTGCTGGAACAGCGCAACTATCCGCTTCAGAAACTCAAATTGCTGGCATCAGCACGTTCGGTGGGCAAGCAATTGCGCTTTCGAGACCAGACTCTGACGGTCGAAGAGTTGCGACCAGAGGCTTTTCAAGATGTTGACGTTGCATTTTTTTCAGCAGGCGGGGGCCGCAGCAAAGAATTTGCTCCAGCAGCGGTAGAAGCGGGTGCACTGGTCATTGATAACAGCAGTGCCTTTCGTATGGAGGAAGGAGTGCCCCTGGTCGTGCCAGAGATCAATGCAGAGGCAGCCCGAAGACACAAGGGGTTGATTGCCAATCCGAACTGTTCAACGATCCAGATGGTAGTAGCTTTGAACCCACTGCATCAGGAGTCACCTTTACAGCGAGTTGTCGTCTCCACCTATCAAGCCGTCTCTGGAGCGGGTGCCAGTGGCATGCAGGAGCTGTTGGACCAAGTCCGCGACTACACCCAAGGCAAACCTCTAGCACCCCAAGCCTTTCCCAAGCAAATTCTCTTCAACCTGATCCCTCACATCGATGTCTTCCAGGAAAATGGCTACACTAAGGAAGAGATGAAGATGGTATTGGAGACGCGCAAGATCATGTCAATCCCTGAGCTCCCGATTTCAGCGACCTGTGTTCGAGTTCCGGTGCTGCGAGCCCACTCGGAGTCCATTTGGGTTGAGACGGAGACCAAGATTTCAGAGATACGAGCAAGGGAACTATTTGTCCAAGCGCCAGGAATTCAGTTGGTAGACGAACGAAAGCCTGGGGGGTACCCTGTGCCATGGGAAGCCAGCGAAACATTTGACACTTACGTTGGCCGAGTGCGAGAAGATCTATCACACCCACGCGGATTGACCTTCTGGTGTGTAGCGGACCAACTCTACAAAGGAGCAGCTTTGAACGCAATTCAGATCGCTGAGGTTCTGCTGGAAAGCTGAATCTAGAATAGGCTACTTGAACCAAGATGGTAAACGACCACACTACAACCAAATCCTGGCTTGGTTGACGAATGAATTTGAGCGCCGACCATTGGAGGAATGTGATTTCTGTCACCTACTTCAGGAACTTCAGGAACATTTGAATTCTACTGAAGAGGAGTTACTTCGTCATGGCTTTCGCAGAGCATATCGCCAGTTGGTGGAGGGTGTTTGAGATTTTGAGTTGGAGAGCGCTGTGCCCATGAATTTGCTTCTAGTGATTATCGGAGGGTTCTCACTCTTCGTTGGTTTCCTCGGAGTGTTCGCAATAATGCGCAGTGACTCAGAAGACGAGGAGTACATTCCCAAACGTTGGTTTGTTGGAGTGTGCGCAGACGTTGCTAGAATCTTGAGGGTCCACGTTGCCCTGGTGCGACTGTTGGTCATCATCTACACTCCCTTTGTTGTTGGACTCCTCTTCTATATAGTTTACTCCATACTCCTAAAGCGACGACGGCAGCGGGAAGCTGAAGTAGCTGACCAGCAGCCAGAACGTCCTCCTGCCACGATCACCAAGATTGATAGCATCCACTACGACTGAGTCTCATTTTCGATCAGCCCTGGCTCTGGTCACCCGTGAAGAACCCATGAATGGACCATTGTCTCAGGCTCTGCAATCAGTAGGAATTCGAGTTTGCCACCACCCAGTCTTGGTTACAGCGCCCCCTCCTTCTTGGAAAGTATTTGATGCTGCTTGGCATCAGCGGCAGCAGGTGGATTGGGTTGGTTTCACCAGCCAGCGGGCTGTTCGAGGGTTTTCTCAGCGCTTGGCAACACTTGGTGGGAATTTAGCTGAACTGTCTCACTGCAAAATTGCTTGCATAGGACCCTCAACAGCAGAGGCTTGGGTAGCTTTGGGAGGTCAGCCGCCGTTGGTTCCAGAGGTTTTCCACGCTGAGGCCCTGGGAGCAGCGATACTACAAACAGGTATAGCCTCCGGTCATTGTTGTTGGTTACCGCAGGCACTGCAGGTCCGTGAAGTCCTAGGGGTACTTCTCCGAGAAGCTGGCATCAAGGTACTAGCAACGCCAACATATCAGATTCTTCCGGCTCCCTCTGCAGCTTCACGAGCCTGGAGAGAAATCCTTGAACAGGGTGTTGATTGGATCACCTTCGCTAGCCCTTCTGCAGTAGAACACTGGTTTGACCGGCTACCCCCGAGAGAGTGGTTACAGTTGATGCAACGTCCAAGAATTGCTTGCATCGGCCCATCGACCGCAGTGGCTGTCCGCGAACTGTCTCTGTCAGTAGATGTGACCGCTACTTCGCATAATTTCGCTGGTCTGGCTGATGCGATTGTGCACTTTCCCAAAGATCAAAACACCCCAGTTAGCTGAAAGAGCATGAATCGACAATTACTGTTGAGTTTTCAAGGACCTCATCACCCTGAAATTCTGTCGCGTCTCGGTGTACTGCTCGATAGCTGGCCTGTGCGGTTGCTGGATCTACATGGTCTGGAACAGGATCAGATTTTCTCTGGCTTATGGCAGCTGGAGTGGATCAGTGAACAAGATCCACAACTGATGGAAAAGAGTTTGTGCTCCCTGATGCAGGAATTTGACATGCAGTTCCGGCTCAGCCAAAGCGAGTCTCAGCCCAAAAGAGAACAGAAATTCATCCTGACTCTACTTGGTGAGCACCTGAGTACGAGCTTATTGGCGCAACTTCTACAACGCCTTCAGCAGGAAGAGTTGCTCGTCCATGGGCTTCAGCCACTGGAGAGTCAGCATCTGCGTGTTCTGGAGCTACAATTATGGACACATCAGCCGCTGGATCGACCACGCCTGCTCCGGGATTTACTGCCGTTGCATCAGCAACATCACGTGGATTTTGCCCTGCAACCTGAATCGCTGTTTCGGCGGCATAAGCGGCTGATTGTATTTGATGCAGACATGACGTTCATCCAGTGTGAGATTATCAATGAGATGAGTCAGCTAGTTGGTTGTGAGGCAGAAGTAAAAGTGCTGACCGAGGCAGCCATGCGTGGTGAGTTGGATTTTGAGGAGGCCTTGCGGGCCCGGGTGCGGCTGCTGAAAGGCCTTCATCGAGACGATTTGCAGTCCTTGCTTCGTCAGCTACCCTATACTCCAGGCGTACGGCGTCTAGTGCATGTACTGAAGCAACTTGGCTACAAGCTAGCGCTGCTCAGTGGTGGATTCCAACTGTTTGTTGATTATATTTGTGAGGAGTTTCACCTCGATTATGGTTTCGCCAACTCATTGGAATGGCAGGATGGTCGGTTGACTGGAGAACTGCTGGGGGAGATTGTCGATGGTCAGCGCAAGGCGCAGTTGCTGCAGGAAATTGCTGCGTGTGAAGGCATTGTCCCTGAGCAGGTTGTAGCGATTGGTGACGGTGCGAATGATGTGCAGATGTTGGCGATAGCCGGTCTGGGAATCGCCTTCAATGCTAAGCCAGTATTGCAGGAACAGGCCAGTGGCCAGCTCAATCAGCCTAATCTGGATGCACTACTCTACTTCCTTGGCCTCTCTGGACAGGAGCTGGCGAATTGCTGAAAAGCTTTTCCAACTTCAGGATTCTTCATGTGGTTCTCAGGACGAATTATGTACGCTTCTTTCTCTCTGCTACTAGGTTTCTCGATCATTGGCTGTACAGGGAACCGGCCTACTGATTTAGGTTTGAAAGATGGCTATCTACGCCCTTGTCCATCTTCTCTGAACTGTGTCAACAGCATGGGTAATGAAGATGAAACACACCGAATCGAACCTTTTCGTGGTGTTTCGCTTGCGGAATTACGAGAACTACTTCAGAACGAGGAGCGTGTCGAAATCGTAACAGATCGTGAAAACTATCTGCATGTGGAATTCACGAGCCTCATCATGAGATTCGTTGACGATGTGGAGTTCTTTTCAGTTGCAGAGGAACAGGTGATTCATGTACGTTCGGCTTCGCGCTTGGGTCGCTCTGATTTGGGAGCCAACCGTCGTCGGGTGGAAGGATTGCGCATGAAGCTGTTGGGAGGCAAGTGATGGTTCGTTTTGAAAAGGAGACCGTACCGGTTCACCAAACTGCAAGTGGTGCATGCTATGAAATCGATGTGTATCGCTATGGTCCCCCCAACCCTACAGAGACCGTATATCTGCAGGGTGGCTTGCATGGTATTGAACTGACGGGCATCCCTGTTCTTTACGAGTTCATGAAGCTGGTTGAAGAGGCTCAGTTGCCTCATCGGATCATCTGTGTACCGCAGTCGAATCCAATGGGACTGGATAGTCAGGTCATGGGGGTACAGACAGGCTATAATAACCTGCACACCAATCAGCAAAACTGTTGGAACTGGAACAGAATTGGACAATTACGAGGTGATGGTAGCCAGGAAGGAGAATGGGTAGAACTATTGCTGAACCTGACCGAGCCAGCAGATACTGTTCTGGATCTGCATACTGCGGGTGCTGAGACAGCGCCACATGTTTATGCCCATGTAAGCCAGGTCAAGCAGGCTCAGTGCTTGGGATTGCCACATATTTTGGCTTGGGAACAGCATTCCACCAGCTTCTGTGATACCTGTCAGCAACTTGGCAAGGTTGCACTTACCTTGGAATTGTCTGCAAGCCGTGCGATTAATGGTGAAGACATAGAGCGTGGAATTCAAGCCTTGCAGCGATATTTCGGTATGTTACCCAAGGCCCCAGCAGCTCGAGTCTGGTCGATTCGTGGACACCTCAAACGCTGGCTGTCACCGAGTGGGGGTGTGCTGACCTGGCATCGGCGAGCTGGAGAGTACATCCAACAAGGAGAACCACTGGCTACATTATACACTCGACAGGGTAAGCAGGAACTAGCCTCACCCTACAGTGGTTTGTTATTGTTGAAGAATCCAACTCATGCACCTCATGAGCGTCAGGAGTTAGCTAAGTTCTTGTTGGAGTAGGCTGGATTCAATGAGTGAGTTGATACCTTCCAAGCGGGAGATCCGACAGCGTGTAGAGTATGGAGCCCTTGTTTTAGCCCAACGATTGGCCGTACTCACCCGAAAACCTCAATTGGGATGGTGGGAACATGGTTTTGCCAAGCTGACCTACCAACGACTGAAGATTTATCGGAAGGTGGTTGAACCGAATCTGCGTATTGCCTTTGCGAATTGGGCTGAAGAGGACCGTGTTCAACTTGCTTATGACAACTATCGATGGTTTGCACGATTTACGCTGGACTTGTTGCGTATGTCCGACTGGATTGGACGGACAGAGAGCATCTGTGAGGTGCGCAATCCAGAGATTTTGTGCGAGGCATTGGCAGAGGAGCGAGGTGTAATTCTAGCGTCAGGTCATTTTGGTAACTGGGAGATCATCTGCCCTCGGTTGGCTGAAGCTGGCTTTCCAGTGTCACTCTATGTTGGTGCTCAGACCAATCCAAGCTCCGATGACAACCAGAACACGTTGCGTGCTAGTTTTGGAGTGGAGACGATTGGTCGTAGCCGTCAGGCGCCATTGCGCATCCGTCGTGCACTAGAGAACAATCGGGCCATCACTATCATTGTTGACCAGAATGACAACAAATCCGATCTCTTTGTCGATTTTTTTGGTAAGGCAGCCTCGATGAGCAAAGGGCTCGGAAGCTTCCATTATCTTAAACAAAGTCCGGTTCTTTTCACTACCTGTACCTACCAAGGTGATCGCTGTTTGCTTGAGTTCCAACGGTTGGAATGTCCACACAGCGGCGATAAGGAAAGAGACCTGCAACAGACGTCGCAGGCCTTCACCACCGCAATGGAGGCGGCGATTCGTCGTCATCCAGAGCAGTACTTCTGGATGCACCGTCGTTGGCGCAAGCGTCCGGCGTATGATCCGCAACCTGTCTACTAAGGGAGACCAGCAATGGGCAAGAAAGCTGACAAGAAGAAGGAACAACGGGGACAACAAGACGTTGCAAAGGTGGTTAAGAAGGCAGATACACCCCCTACGGTAGAAGAAGTTCCTCGTATGGATGTACATATTAAGCATGAGAGATTAAACAAGTCTTTCTACGAGTCAGAGTTGGTGAGACTACAACTTGAGTTGGTTAAGTGGCAGACTTGGATCAAGCAGAAGGGACTCAAGGTTGTCATGTTATTTGAGGGGCGTGATGCAGCTGGTAAAGGTGGTGTGATCAAGCGCATTACCGAACCACTGAATCCACGGGGCTGTCGGGTGGTAGCGTTGGGAACACCGACGGAGAAGGAAAAGACACAATGGTACTTTCAGCGCTATGTGCGTGAGTTACCGGCTGCAGGAGAGATTGTTATCTTTGATCGCAGTTGGTATAACCGGGCTGGTGTTGAGCGGGTAATGGGCTTTTGTACCGATGAGCAGTACGAAGAGTTTCAGCGCAGTTGTCCAGAGTTTGAGCGAATGCTGATCCGCTCTGGAATTACTCTGCTCAAGTATTGGTTCTCAGTCAGTGATGAAGAACAAGAGCGACGCTTTCATGATCGAGCCAAAGATCCGGGCAAGCGCTGGAAACTGAGCCCAATGGATATGGAGTCAATCTCTCGCTGGGTCGAGTATTCCAAGGCCAAGGATACGATGCTCAACTTCTCAAATATTCCAGAAGCTCCTTGGTTTGGAGTAGAGGGTGATGATAAACGCCGTGCTCGACTCAATTGTATTCATCATGTCCTGAGCAAAGTGGATTACAAAGATGTCCTGCCATCTGTAATCAAGGTTCCAGAGAGACCGCCGCTACCGAAGGATTATCAGCGTCCTCCACGAGAGGAGCAATTTCATGTACCAGAGGTGTACTAGGGTCCTGTTGGACCTCTGTTGGGTTTGTTGGTCGGGGACAGAGATGTTCCTGACCTTCACATTGCTGTCTGCTAGGAATACTGTGGGAATATAGAACAGTTAGTACAATTAAGTCGCCAGTCGACAAAATAGAAAAAGTGCTAACCCATAGGTCAGAGCAATTTTGTCTGATGAGATTGAGACAAAAATATTTCTTTGAAAAAAGCTACGTAATTCAGATCAAGTTGATTTTAACACATTCTAAAAAATCAGTCACAAAACCAAGGGAAAGGTGATCTGCGAAAAGTCTGTTGATGGAATGGGCTCGGAGTCTAGCAGAGCTTTAAAACAAATATTCAGGATCAATGAGAGGTAACATGGTTATAAAGATTAAGTGCTTCGTCTGCGATGGCCTGACATTAGATGATCTGGAATGTCGGATTTGCGAAGGCAAGGGACAAATTGAGAGCTTGTTGAAACTCAGTGTTGAGGACTTGAAAATCTGGGCAGAACGGTTGCAGCAGCAGCAACAAGAACTGGATGCCCAACACCATGAAATCCATGAGATGGAAAATCGTCTAGTGCAGCGCGAGGAGAAAATTCAAAACAAGGAAGAGGAATTGGAGCGCATGAGAGCGGATCTGGATAACTCTCTGGACGCCTATGAACTCTACAATGACAAGTACAAGGAGTTGAACGACCACTACTTGTCGAAGGTTAGAAAATTACAGTCTGAGATGAGTAAAAGAAACGAGGAATTTCAGCAGTTGAGCAGACAGATCACCAACTCCGGAGCGCCCAGCAGTGATCAGGACCAAGCAGCGATTATGCGAGAATTAGTCGTTTCACTGAGCAAACTGATTACCGAACTTGAAAAGAAAGAAGATTTTCTACTCCCTCCCCAATGAGTTTATAGTGCATTCGATGCACTAAGTGTCACATTGTTATTCCATTCAGAAATTCTGCTGATACCAAGGAAACCAATTCTTTGGTGGCAGTTGAGTAGATCCTAAAGCCTCCCCAATCCTCAAAGCCTCATTCCACTTCGCCATCCGTTCTGAGCGTGAGAATGAACCGACCTTCAATTGAGCGGCTCCCCAACCTACAGCCAGGTGCACAATCGCTACATCTTCGGTCTCTCCAGAACGAGCCGAGACAACGGCTTGCCATCCTGCAGCATGCGCAGCATCCAAGGCGGCCTTGGTTTCAGTCAGAGTTCCAGCTTGATTCGGCTTGACCAGCAAGGCATTACAGGATTGATGGGTTGCAGCTTGCTGAACCCGGCTGGCATTGGTCACCAGAAAGTCATCACCAATGACTTGAACAGGACGTCCCAGAGCCGGAAGTACCGCTTTCCAGTCATCATCTTCAGCAAGGGGATCTTCCAAGGAGATGATCGGGTAGTGTTTCAGCCAGTTCTTCAGGAGCTCCAGCATCTCTATACGATTCAGCACACGTTGATCTCGGCTGAGACGATAGCTGCCTGATTGCCCAAATTCAGAAGCAGCCACATCCAGAGAAATCGCTAAGTCTTGACCTGGTTTGAAGCCTGCAACTTCAATGGCTCTGACACTCCACGCCAGTGCTTCTTCATTGCTAGAAAACTGGGGCCACCAACCACCTTCATCAGCTACACCAGCCAAGAGCCCACTTTCACGTAATAGCTCACCAGCTGTACGGTATACTTCGGCCGTCCATTCCAATGCTTCGCCAAAAGTTTGGGCACCTACCGCAATCAGCATGAAATCCTGAATGTCAATTCGTCCAGCTGCATGTGCACCACCACCAAACAGCTGAATTTCAGGTAAAGGTAGGTAGGCTGGGATGCCTGTACAGAGTGACTGCCAGAGTGGTTGCTGCTGATGGGCTGCTTGAGCTTGGGCGAATGCTAAGGAAGTGGCTATGAGACTATTTCCACCAAGTCGCGATTTGTTAGGGGTTCCATCAAGCTCAATTAATTCTTGATCTAGTTTGGCCTGGCTAGTGAAGTACTTCCCCTGCAGATTTTCGGCAATTTCTCCGTTTAGTAGACTGAGTGCGTTACGCACACCAAAGCCACCTAGTGCTGAACCTCCATCACGCAAGTCAACAGCTTCAGCCGAACCCCTAGATGCTCCAGCTGGGGCAACGCCTCGACCAAAAGAACCGTCTGACAACCACAAATCCACTTCGACTGTCGGTCTACCGCGGGAATCCCATACTTGGCGACCGTGCAATTTGGCGATAGTGGTGTCTAGGCCCATACGTTTCTCCAAGCGTTACAAATGTCAGCTAAATTTCTGGGAGCTTTTCGAAGGAGAGGAAAAGCAACACTGTGAACTAACTCTCGATGTGCCTCTGTTTGTAGATACTCGACAGGCGATTTACCATCAACCCTAGCTAACAGTAAGCCAGGTAGCAATGCGGCAGTTCGGGTCTCAAGCTCTGCGGGTGATTCCCAGTCCACTTGCTCTAGATAGGTTTGTTGCAACATTGTAAAGCTTTCCTGCAGAATCGGCAGACGATCAGGCTGGACAATGGTTTTCAGCAGCAGGTGATTCAGACAGAACGCCAAGTCAAAAGCTGGATCGCCGTACCAAGCACATTCTGCATCCAGAAAGACAGGTCCTTGAGGTCCCTCCAGAATATTTTTGGGGCTGACATCTCCATGAACAAGTGTGAGTTTTTGATGAGCAGTTTTGTCTGCAAGGCTCTGTAGAATAGTAGTGAATTCGGAATGACGAAGGGCTGTTGCTCGCAGGTAGGGTTCCAGTCGGAGTTGTTCAAAATTGGAACCTGTTGCAAAAGCATCAGCAAGGTCTGAACGGTGAGCTGTGGCTGAATGAATTTTTCCAAGCCGTTCTCCTACTTGGGCTGCAAACGTAGGTTTGATCCGCCCTTCCAGTAATTCGGTTTTCCAAAGGGGATGCTGTTCAGGATCCAGATATTCCATGGCGAACAGGAGAGCAGCATCGTCTGCCGCCAAAACTTGAGGAGCACTGCCAGGAACAATCTGATGAGCTAGTTGATACCAGTGGTGTTCGTATCGATTACGATCCAGTGGTGCAAACCAATCTTGAGCTACCTTCAGCTTGGGCAAGGCCCGTTTGACGCAGAAGCGTCGTTGTTTCGTTTCCAGGAGCCAGATGTCTGAAGAAACACCACCGGTCAGGGGTGTGGCCTGGAAATCTTGCCCAATTTGGAGTAGCCCCAAAATTTCAAGGGAACTTCTCAAGTCCGTTGGTAGCATCTCCACTCTGGGGGCGTTGGTTAGGAGGGCTTTAGTTGACTTTGTTCAAAGGGAAGGTTTTGTCGTAAACTCGCTGCTTTTTCGCATTCCAAGCCACCACTCGTAGTAGGGAACTCTTGTCCCAATTTTTAAACTCTGCCCGAACGTTCTTGAAATTCCGGATGGCAAAAGGATCAGCAAAATGGTCTGTGATTTTTACTGGAGTAACTGCATCATCAGCAGACACTAGGAAGGTCTGTAGGAACCCAGTCTGACGCTTGCGATCACGGTTGCTCAGTTGGAAGCGAATATTGAGCTGTCCGTTGCGGTTGTTGAGTTGTATTTTCTCTATAGCTATGGGACTTGGGCCAGCAAGTGCTGGTGAACGGGTAGTTGGAGTTGAGACCAAGGTTTGTGTTGGTTTTTCAACAATCTTGGGAATGGCTGCCAGTTGCTTTTGTAAACTGAGGATCTGCTTCTGTAGTACAGCACCCTGTGTCTGCTGCTGTACTAGCTCTTCATTTAGGGAAGTCAGGTTGTCCTGCAAAATAGTACGCTGAATCTCCAGTTGTTGATGGCTCTCTTGCAGTGAGGCATAACGAGCGATTTCATCTGTGAGTTGAACGTCCAACTCAATCAGCTGGACCTGCTGATCATTGGTTTCTGACTGCAGTTGCTCGATACGCAATTGCTGAGCTTCGATGGTTTCCTGCTGTCGCTGGTTTTTCTGGAGCAGTTCTTCGGGATCAGGGCCATTGCTGTAAATCGCTTGTCGCATCTCCAGAGTTCCCCGATCCACCACACGCTCCCGCAGATCTTCAATCACGCTCCGCATTTTTTCGTTGCGCTCATTCTCTGTGGCATAACGTTCCTCCCAGCCTCCAACGACCTGCAGATGCCAGATGCTTTGGTAGAGCAGAGCTGCTGCCAGCCCGATCAGCAATAGGACAGTCGAGGTGAGGATCAGCTTGAGTGTCTTTGCGCGAATCTGCCAGGTTCGGTTGGTACCGACAATGTAGATGGAGGTATCGGGTGTGCTCACAAAATCTCCTTGCAGAAAGAGCGGACAACGCCAGGATTCATTCAGTCGAGAGCGATGGAGGCCAGCAGTTCCATCTGATCAAGCATTGCACCGGTTCCCTTGACCACTGCATCCAAAGGATCCTCAGCATAGAAGACGGGCAATCCTGTTCGTTCGCGGAGCAGGACATCCATGCCATGAAGCAGTGAACCTCCACCAGCTAGCACGATGCCTTTTTCGATGATGTCAGCCGCCAATTCTGGTGGTGTCTGCTCCAGCGCAACCCGGATTGCATGGACGATGCTATCGCAGATTTCTTTGAGACAGAAGCGGATTTCTTCGTCATTGACCAGCAGAACCTTCGGGTTGCCACCAACTTGATCCCGTCCCTTGACTTCTAACTGTAGCGGTTGGGAACGTGGAGCAGCAGAGCCAATGTTGAGCTTGAGTTCTTCTGCGGTTCGTTCACCAATCAGTAGATTGTACTTCTGTTTCAGGTACTGAACAATAGCCTCATCCATCTTGTCACCAGCCATGCGTAGCGAACTACTGTAAACGATTCCGGCCATCGAGAGAACGGCAACTTCAGTCGTACCACCACCAATGTCAACAACGAAGTTCCCGCTAGGTTCAGCAATCGGCAGTCCTGCACCGATAGCCGCTGCCATTGGCTCCTCAATCAGGAATACCTCACGGGCTCCTGCAGAGAGAGCAGATTCACGCACAGCCCGTTTTTCGACTTGGGTGATGCCAGAAGGGACTGCGATAACAATACGTGGTTTGAAGCGCAGGAATCCCTGGCGCTGCTGCACATGTTGAATAAAATGACGCAGCATCTGCTCAGCCACATCAAAGTCGGAGATGACCCCGTCTTTCAGCGGCCGGATCGCCATGATCGTGTCTGGTGTCTTACCAACCATTTCCTTGGCTTCACGTCCAACGGCCAACACCTTGAGAGCCCCTCGTTGATCTCGCTTGACAGCAACTACCGAGGGCTCACGAATGACAATCCCAGCTTCACGCAAAAAAACCAAGGTATTGGCAGTACCAAGATCAATAGTGAGATCTTCTGCAAACCAATTTGAGAGCTTTTTCCGTCCAAACATGCGTTTCTCGTCAGGGGCAGAAGTGGCAGGGACAGGAAAGGTAGATAGGGAGGGCTAGCTGGATTTTTGTACGATTTTTTCCCGACGGACAATGCGTCCTCGGCTCAGGTCATAGGCAGACAGTTCAATGGTAACCTCGTCTCCAGGCAAAACACGGATCTTGTGCATCTTCATCTTGCCAGAGAGATGACCAATCACCACATGCTCGTTTTCCAACTGCACACGAAAAATGCCGTTGGAGGAGTCAACCACGATGCCCTTCAGTTCCAGTTTGTCGTCGCTCAAATGCCTCCATTGTTAGGGGAAAACCTGTTTGTCAGGGTAGTGCATGCCGACCTGAGTATAAATAGACGGCAATTTCTGACAACAAAGCAGGTTCTTTGACAGTAAACCAACAAGTTTACAGCGATTTTGCACTTCCTTCAAGCGTGCACTGCAAGATTCTCCGCACTTTGGGCAAAGTCGTTGGTTGAGGAGAGAATTTTAGATCAATATAAGGTGCTTAGTTCTTCAGGATGTTTCATGCTGTAGTGCCCACATCTCCTGGTAGTAGCCGGGTTGTTGAAGTAGTTCCGCATGGGTTCCCTGGGCTACAATCCGCCCCTCATCCAGAACGAGGATCCAATCTGCTTTTTCCACTGCTTTGACCCGATGGGAGACAATCAGTAAGCTCTTTGCTTGTCTGCGAGCAAAGATTTGCTGAAGTAGGTAGCGCTCAGTCTCGTAGTCCACTGCCGAGAGGACATTGTCCAGAATCAGTAGATCACAGGATGTGGCCATTGCTCGGGCCAAGCTGATTCGTTGTTTCTGGCCACCAGAAAGTAGGATACCCTTCTCACCGACAATGGTCTGTTCCTGCAGCGGGAATTTATCGACTTCCTCCTGGAGTGCAGCTTGTTGGAGCAAACTGGGAAAATGTTCCTGCCAGTCGTCAGGCTGATCCTCAATCGCAAACGCAATATTGTTCTCTACTGTATCGGAAAAGAGGAATGGCTCCTGAGTCACTGTCCGGATGCCGTGACGTAAGTCCTGGTAGGTCAAGTGATTGATGTCGATGCTATTGAGACGAATTTGTCCGTCTTCAGCGACTAGATAGCGATTAATGCAGTTGACGAGAGTTGATTTACCGGAACCAATCCGGCCCAGGACACCAAGCGTTTGACCAGGCTTTAGGTGGAAGTTGATGTCCTGCAAAACCCAGGGTCGATCCTCGGCGTAGCGGAATCGGAGATTACGCACAGTGAGCCCGTCCTGAAATAGGCTCTTTTGTTGTACTTCCGGAAGAGACTGGCGACCTGCAAAAGGCTCTGGTTGTTGAAGCACGGACTGGACACTGGCGAGCCCAACCATTCCTTGTTGGAACATGGTGGTAACCCAACCCAGCCCCATCAGTGGCAATGTCAGCAGTGTGGTGTAAGCAATGAATGCGGTTAATTCACCAACTGTGAACTCCTCTTCCAGCACCATCATTCCCCCAAAGAGCAGCACCACCACTTGGAGGATATTGGCTAGGTTCATCAGTACGGGCATGATGAAAGAGCGAATCCAGGCGATGTTCAAGGAGCGCTCCGTCAGGTTTCGATTATCTTTGTCAAAGCGCTCCTGGCTCCAAGCCCCAAGATTATTGCTACGGATCACATCAATTCCATTCAAGGAAGCTACTGTGAAGCCAGAGAGATTCTGAAGATCCGTTTGCCGTGTCCGCATGTTGTTAACCAAAAAGCGCATACCAATCCGGACGATGGAGAAGACAATCAGGATCGGAATGACGCAGTAGAGCGTTAGTCGTGGTGAAAGCTGGAACATCATCAGAGGAGTCAGCGAGAGTGCGCTGGCAATATTGAAGACCTGCATGAAACCAAAGCCACAGATCATACGAATTCCATGGATATCGTTGTTGACTCGAGAAATGATCGTACCGCTGGGATTCTTATCGTAGTAGTCCCGTTGTAGTTGCATCAGCTTGGTGAACATGTCGTTCTTCACCTGGCACTCAATCGCACGCCCGGGATTGAAGAAGAGTAGGCGTGACAGTGTGCGAATGAAAACCATGCTGACCGCAAGTATGAGCATGATCCAAAGGTATTCATTGAGTAGATCGTATTGCCCATTTAGATCGCTTGAAAGCAGGTCGATACTAAGTTGAACATATTCTGGAATGCTGACCGCCAGCCAATTGGTGAGGAAAGTGGTGAAGATGCCGATTGTGTAGGAAGCCCAGTGCTGTCGGAGGTAATGGACCAGCAGAAGGTACTTGTTGTGCACCCAGTCGCTGTCCAGCACGGAAGCGGTGGAAGTGCCTCCACGCTCATTGAGTGTGTTGGAGGGAATTAGCGTGCGGACCAGGCGTCCAAGGGTTGCTTGCATCAAGTTTCTTTTAGAGATGGGAAAGAGTCAGTTGGAAGCAATTTTACCTTTTAGTTTAAAAAGGCTAACATCGGAAAGATTGTAAAAACCAGCCAGAACTCGTTGCACCAAGCCTTATGACTGACCCTCTGCTCCCTCTTTTGGAACAATTGGCGGCTCACCACTTACCTTCATTATTTGCTCCGCCTGTTGCCCTGCGTGGTGATGGGTCAGATCGACAGATTTATCGATTCTCTGCGGGAAACGGACGTTCATGGATTGGTGTTACCAATCCAGCCCAGGACGAAAACCGAGCTTTTTTGACAATGTCCCGTCACTTTCGAAAGCAGGGCATCTCTGTCCCTGAAATTTATGCGGAAGATCGGCAGCAACTGGTCTACCTGCTTGAGGACCTGGGTGATCAGACACTAGCCGACTGGCTGACGAATCTGGATCCGAGTGTGTCCGAAGCTGCCGTGCGCATCCGAGAGGTCTACCAAGAGGCGCTCGAGGTGCTAATCCAAATGCAAACCAAGGGAATAGTTGGCTTTGATCGCAGCTGGTGCCACGCTGCTCCTGAATCGAACACAGCACTCTTCCAAGCGGACCTCCAATACTTTCGTCAAAGATTCTGGGAAGCCTTTGTACCCAATAGTCCTGTTACTGTAACTCTGAGCGAAGAACTATCGACGCTGGCTGAAACTGTGGGTAGGCTGCCAAGAACGGTGTTTGTCTCACGTGACTTTCAATCCCGTAACTTGATGTGGCATTGTGATCAATTATATATGATCGATTACCAGTCGGGTGGAATTGGAGCACCACATTATGACCTAGCTGCCCTACTTCACGCTTCCAAGGCTGGATTGAATGAAGCGCTACGTGAGCAACTCCGAGACGACTACCAGGAACTTGGTGTACAGCATCGCCTAATTGATCCGAAGTATTTTACCAGCGAACTGGAGCAGTTTGTTCTGCTACGTCGATTGCGCTCCTTGGGTACTTATGGATACCTTTCAGCTATCAAGGGTAAGTGGTACTTTCTTGATTCCATCCCTGGGACTATTCGAGATGTTCACAGAATGCTGCACGAACGTCCGGCACTACATCAATGGACTGCCCTGCGTACCTTGTTTGAGGAATGGCAGAATCGCGATGAACTGCAAGATCGCGACTGGCTACAACAACAAGCACAAATGATCACCTCCCAAAACCTAAAGGAAAAACCCTAGCATGCCTCCAGCTGAAAACGACAAGCCGCTCTCTTTTGTCGAGAATCGCAACCTGCGAGAGCATCCGACAGAAACTAACGCTCCCGCCTTCCGGCCAGATCCCCTGTCTGTGGATCGCAGTGAAGCACTGGAGGCGATGAATCATCATGCACAGGAGCAGATTGATCGACTTCAGGAACAAGCCCAATTATTGCTTCGGCAGGCCCAGGAGATTGAAGCACGTGTGCGACTCGCAGAACAGATCGCCAAGGCGCAGTATCGGTTCACACCAGTGTTGCTGCAACCCTACCATCTCTACGAAGCTGCCCAATCCAATAGCCATGTTCTCAGCCTAATTGGCCCTGAGGAGTGGAGTAACTCCTGTCCTTATAGCTCCTATCTGGCTTGTGTGCGTCAGTTGGGAGATGGAACCTGGGAACCTCTGGAGCAGAGTGATTCATTCGAAACTTTCCAGACACTGCCCGCACCTTAGCCTAGCCCTTGCATCTATGTTGTTCAGAGATTGAACCAGCTATAAATACACGGATAAATGAATCAAGAAGAACAACGCACGCTCTCGCTCTTTGAGGCTGTTGATGGCAATGAGCGCATCAGCCAGCGCCAATTGGCCCAAGAGCTTGGGCTTTCCTTGGGATTGACCAACGCCTTCCTGCAAATAGTGCTTCACAAGGGTTGGGTTCGCGCTCGTCAGGTCAGTGCACGGCGCTGGGCTTACTTCCTGACACCAGAAGGCTTCCGAGAGAAAAGCCGTTTGACGATGAATTACCTGCGGCGAACGATGCATTCATTTCAGGAACTCAAAACCCTTATCCTCCAGCATTTCACTGCACTCGAGTTGCAAGGCTGCCAGCGCATTCACTTGTGCAGTGAAGGAGATCTACGAGAAATCATTCGTCTTTGCCTGCCACTTTCCAAACTGGAATTGTCTGCCTCCACGGGTCCTGATGAGTTGCTCAAGCGACCACTACCAATTCTGGCTCGGGATGAGCGGATTTTTCTGGCTGTTCTACAAGATCAAGGGCCTTTGATCCTGCATCTGCATCAAAACGGCTGGAAGGCAGGTCAACATTTTGTCTGTCTCTACTGAGCATTGGATTCAGACACCTCTACCTCACCTTCCCTCCACTTGGGGCTACTGAAGAAACTTCCCACTGAAGCACTGGCTGGCTGGGGTTGTGTGACCCCGTTTTGGGGTGGCAAGATGGCAGATCCCTTCTCAGCAGAGCAAGCGACGTTTGTGGTACAGCCAGAGGATTTGGTTGCTCTTAAGCAGTGGCTGACTACAGTTGGGCTGACCAAGCTGGAACGACAGTTGAGGGTGCTCGGCATCGAAAGAGGTAGTACTGAAGTCGCTGAGGTAATGAGCCGCCAGTTTGTTCTGCAAGGGAGCCCCAAGGGTTCCCAAGACTCCCTCTTCCTGACTGCCTGGAAAGGTTCACGTTCTCAACGCAAGTTCGCCTTCTCAAGCCGCTTGTCTTCGTCTGACGAATCAAAATAATCCCTGCCAGCTTGATGAGGAAGAATTGACTGTTGTTGGTATCTTCCTTACCGTTCCCTTCTATTTTTCAAATAGTTGCTTGTTACTTTCTGTAAGAAATAATTATGAAAGCTTGGTTGGACGAACTAGTTGATGGGATCTACCGTGGGCTTTTTGCTCTGATTGTACTGTTCGTACCTACTTTGGCGCTAGGTGAACTGGCTAAGGTGACCTTTCCAGCAGAGTATCACGGTTGGTCCTTTCTCGGATTGCTTTGCGCCTATTTCCTGCTGCTCTATCGACTGCGTCATCGATTGCCCTACTGGCGGGATGAGGAGCCAACCGACTCCTAACAGGGTTGTACTGTAAACTTATTTTCAACCGAATTCATCGAATGAAAGGATTCGCATGAGTGACAATGCACGGATTGATATCAGAGGTAAGTCAGTGGATTTACCGATTGTGGAAGGCAGTGAGGGTGAATTGGGACTGGACATCAGCAAACTGCGTGCGCAGTCCAAGGCAATCACGCTGGATCCAGGCTATGTGAACACAGGTGCGTGCACCAGTGCGATTACCTTTCTGGACGGTGAAGAGGGAATTCTACGTTATCGAGGTTATTCCATAGAGGAATTGGCAGAGCATTCCAACTTTCTGGAAGTGAGCTACCTCTTGATTTATGGTGATTTACCAACAGTGGAACAATTGGAAGAGTTCCGGTGTAACGTCACGATGCACACGATGCTTCACGAGGATTTGCGCCACATCTATGAGGCATTTCCAAAGGACGCCCATCCAATGGCGATTCTCTCATGCATTGTTTGCGCTCTCTCTACGTTCTACGATGATTTCAGCCACCGTGACCAGAGTGCGGTCGATCTCGCAGTGTGGCGACTCGTTGGCAAACTGCCCACGATTGCGGCTTGGTCATACAAGAAAAATAGTGGCCAACCCTTTGTTTATCCAAAGAACCACCTCGATTACTGTGCCAACTTCCTGAACATGATGTTCAGCGTACCGGCTGGACCTTATGAAGTTCCTGAAGTGTTTGCCAAGGCGCTCAACGTGCTCTTCATTTTACACGCTGATCACGAACAGAACTGCTCCACATCAACAGTACGCCTGGTGGGTAGTAGCCAAGCCAACCTGTTTGCTTCGATTTCATCAGGGATTGCAGCGCTCTGGGGGCCACTGCATGGCGGGGCAAATCAGGCTGTACTGGAAATGCTAATGCAGATTCAGAATGATGGCGGTGATGTGCAGAAATTTGTGAATCTTGCCAAGGACAAGAATTCAAATTTCCGCCTGATGGGTTTTGGCCACCGAGTCTATCGCAATTTTGATCCACGGGCCAAGATCATCAAGCGCTATGCCGATGAGATCCTCAAAGTTGTTGGGGTGCAGGATCCTTTGCTGGATATCGCCAAGCAACTGGAGGAGGCTGCGCTGCAAGACGAATATTTCGTTGAGCGCAAACTCTATCCAAACGTCGACTTCTATAGCGGGATCATCTACAAGGCGATGGGCTTCCCGATTGACATGTTCACCGTCCTATTTGCGATGGGACGAATGCCGGGCTGGATCGCACACTGGATCGAAATGCACAACAGTGATGCCAAGATTGGGCGCCCTCGACAGATCTACACAGGTCCAACACAGCGTTCGTATCAACAGATCAGCCAGCGCTGATTCTACCTTTTCAGGAGTCACACAATTGTGTGGCTCCATCCTATCTTTCCCTCATTTCACTCGCAGTTGTGCTACGAGAACTCGTGGATGACCTTGCAGGTCCTTACAAAATTCAACCAAGTTCCACGCCTCAGTTTCTTGAATGAGCCTGGTCAAAGCTGGTTGTTGATCGTACCCAATCTCGACAATCAGCCAACCTCCGGGTCGTAGTAGACGAGGACCTTGCTGGAGAAATTCCTGATACCAGAAAAGACCGTCTTCACCGCCATCCAGCGCCAGATGTGGTTCAAATTGGCTGACTTCAGGACTCAAACTCGTAATCTCTATAGTTCGAATGTAGGGAGGGTTACTCAGGAGTGCGTCAAACTGATGGTTCGCAGATAGAGTTGCGAAACCGTTGGACTGGAGTAATTGTAACCGATTCTGACGTGGTTCAAGGAGCAGTGAGTGCACCTTACAATTTTGCTGAGCCACTTGGAGTGCTGTCGTACTTTGTTCCAGACAAAGCCAATCCAGTTGTGTGCGTTCTGCACAGAGTGACAACGGGATAGCTCCAGTACCTGTGCCAAGTTCCAGTAGCCGTAGAGGGTGTTTGGGAAGTTGATTGAGCGCGGCCTCGATCAGCGTTTCGGTGTCAGGACGTGGAATGAGAACGCCTGGTGCAACACGCAATCGAAGAGACCAAAAATCTCGGTAGCCCAAGAGATAGGCGACAGGGCATCCTTGGCCACGCTCACGAACTATTTGTCGATAGTCCGCTCGTTCTGGTTCTGTCAGGGGCCGATCGGCTTGCAAATACAGTTGCAGGCGCTCATAACCCAGTGCATGAGCTAGTAGCATCTCTGCATCTAATCGTGCAGTAGCCAGTTGTTTTTCACGGAAGTAGTCCGTTGTCCAACGCAAAACGGCTTCAATCGTCCAGGTGTCTGGAGTTTCAGGCACGCTGGGATTCGGTTGCTCCAACTGACTCGTCGGCTTCTTCAGATGTTTCTGAGGATTCTTCTGCAGCAGCTTTGTTAGGGGTGGTTTCCTTGAGGAAGCGCCCCATCAGGCTATTCATGGCGTCTTGAACTCGCTTTACTTGCTCCATGGACTGCCCCACCAGCCGATCCGAAGTTCGTTTGGCTTCAATCGTAATCGAAGATTCCTTGACAGAAATATCCCCATTGACAGCAACCCAGACTTTCCGGCGTGTAAAAAATTCTAAATAGCCACAGATCTGAGCAATCCGGCGTCGACAATCGGACATACGTAGCTTAAGGCGTTGGCTGAAAGATTCTGACTGATCTTGTTGTTTCATCTGCAGAAAGCCTGCGATAGCCCTCTCGTAAAAGCGCTTTGCCTGCTGAAATTTCTCTTCTGTACTTTTCCACTCCAGCACAAAGGCATCCTGTTCAGCTAGGCGAAATAGGCACCAACCCTGGTTACGATACATATCGGGTGTGGTCTTGTTGCGTAATTCGGCAGATTTTCCAAATTTTTCGAGAGATTCGACAAAATGCTCTAGCTTCAACAGTTCGAATCCTTCACGATAGTATTGTTGAGATAGCTCGGGGGAAGCGGCAGGATCAGTCATGGTTGATTTAGATTTTATGGGCAAGGATAGGTGCCGGGAGGAACAATCAATTCGGGATGCCGAACAATGGTTGTCGACTGTCCTGTTGTAAAATGGTAAGTGACTCGCTCTTCAGAAATGAACAGAAACTCTGGAGCACTTTCTTCCCAGCCAGCATTGCGTCGAAACTCCCTTTCATAGACAACTCGGCAGAGATAATCAATTTGCTGCTGTTGCATGGTGGGATAGAGTAGGGAACGAGGGGATTGCTGACAAGCGCCGATAGCGAGAAGAATCAGGATGGCCAGCCAAGGGGCTTTTAGAAAAGACATGAACGTTGCCTGTGCTCAGAAACAACGGCGAGAAATCAGGAAGAAGCTTCCTGCACAGCTGTTGTTGATGGAAGCTCTTCGTCTTCAGGAATGTCTACGGGACCTGATGATTCAGGGCCAGGGTCAACGCGCCACTGACGATAGCCATATTGCACAGCATTGGCAATCTGGCGGGCGAAGCGGTCACGACCAAAGCGTTGGGTCTGCTTGCGCAGCTGAACTGGATCGAAGTCCTCCCACATCTGCTCCATTTGCTCGATTGCAGCACAGAGGGCATCAACACGGGCTTCCTTGAAAAAAATACCAGTCTGTTCGTTAACGGTTTCCAGTACACCGCCACCTGCAAAAGCTAGCACTGGAGTACCCGCTGCCTGGGCTTCCAAAGGTGTGATGCCAAAGTCATCAATCCCTGGAAAAACAAAGGCCCGAGCCTGCTGATAAAGCACTGGAAGTTCGTGAGAGGCCCGGTCTCCCAGGAATTCGATATTCGGTTCCGCAATGGATTGGCAATATTCCTGATCCTGACCCGTACCAACAATTTTCAAGGGTAGCCCCAGACGGTTGAAGGCTTCGATTGCCAAGTCAACCCGCTTATTTGGTGCGAAGGCCCCAACCATCAGGTAATAGTCCTGCTTGCTCACCGGCCCTTGTGGTACAAAGGCTTCTAGATCAACAGGTGGATAGACGACTTGAGACTCACGGTCATAATATTCCAGAATTTTTTGACGAATGTTACGACTGTTGCAGAGGAAAGTGTGTACTCGCTTGGCGCTGGACTTGTCCCATTCTCGCAGATAAGGCCGCATTGCTTCTCCACCGAGGCGCTGTAGGCGAGAGGTCTGCATTCGCCGGAAGTAGAGATCGAAAGAGTCCCAGATGTAGCGCATGGGTGCGTGTACGTAGGACAAGTGATAGGTGTTGGGTCCCACGCGAACACCCTTGGCAGCACAATGACTTGAACTGATGATGACGTCATAGTCACTGAGGTCAAAAGCTTCAATCGCTGTTGGAAAGAGCGGCAAAAAGTAGCGATAGTGCTTGATGCCCCCAGGAATGTGCTGCAGAAAAGATGTGTAGATCGGCATCTCTGCAATTGCAGGTGAGACGCTGTCTGTCTGATGCACAAGCGTGTAGAGGTCAGCCTGGGGAAAAAGTTCACAGAACACCTCTAGGCACTTTTCTCCGCCACGCATACCGGTCAACCAATCGTGAACCAGGGCAATCCTTCGACCTTCCAGTAACGCCATCCTGTTTCTTTCTGAAGATTATTGGAGTTTGTAAACCGGTGAAAGGTAACCGTCCCTGCCCAAATCTGCAACCAGAATCGTCCCTCTAACTATGCCATCTCTGACCGCTTCCAAGTGCTTCTGGATTCGTCTTCAACAACTACGCTTCCATGCCCATCATGGGGTACTACCAGAAGAAGCCACTTTGGGACAGCGCTTTGTACTGGACTTGGAGTGTGCATTCCATCCGCCATCAGAGCCTTGGACTGATGAATTGTCGCACACAGTATCTTATGCAGAGCTTTGTGAACAAATCCGTGAGCTTTGTGAACAGCGTAGATTCAAGTTGCTGGAGTCACTAGCCGATGCGATTGTTGAACGTCTCCGCGGAGAATTCCCAAAGATTGAGTACATCCGAGTCTGCCTACACAAGCCCTCTGTTCCTCTAGCAGCCTTATTGGATGAGGCTGCTGTAGAACTTCGCTGGTGTAGTGAGACATGGCCAAACTCCCTGGCTTCTTCCTGATTTCTTCAAATCCCAACTTGCTCGATCTAGTGCCTATGAAAAGGTGATACTTGCTGACCCAATCGAGATCTGATCTACTGATTTTGTTTACCTACTATCTTCTCGCTTGGAAGCAGTCATGAAACTCCGAGTTGCTGCTGCAACACTAAATCAAACCCCACTGGACTGGCCCGGTAATCTTCGCCGCATTCGTCAGGCAATTGAACAGGCACGTCAGCAAGAAGTGCAACTGCTACTGCTGCCAGAGCTTTGTTTGACCGGATATGGCTGCGAAGATGTTTTTCATGCGGAACAACTGCATGATTATGCTTGGGGTCAACTGTTGTCGCTGCTACCGCTCACCAACGAGATGGTCGTTGTACTTGGGGTGCCGTTGCGTATTCGCAAGCAGACTTACAATGCGGCAGCACTACTGGCGCACCAGCAGTTGGTGGGGCTAGTCTGCAAGCAGACGTTGCCTCAGCACGATCTGTTTTATGAACCACGCTGGTTTCAGCCTTGGATGCCAGGCAAGCAGGACCTGCTGAAGCGGGATGGCCTGCAAGTTCTGTTTGGAGATATCTGCTTTGATCTGGGGGGTGTACGAGTTGGGATGGAAATCTGTGAAGACGCTTGGGGCACCTCCCGTCCGGCGCAACGCTTGGCTTCTCAGGATGTGGATCTGATCCTCAATCCAAGCGCCAGTCCATTCAGTTTTGGTAAGATCCAGTTGCGGCAACAACTGGTCACCGAGTCTGCCCGTTCAACGGCTACGACTTACCTCTATGCCAATCTGCTGGGAAATGAGGCTGGAAGAATCATCTACGAAGGCAGCACTTTGATTGCTCACGGTCGGCAGGGAATGGTAGCATCCGGTCGTTACTTTTCCTTTACAGAATTTCAGATGACGACAGCAATTGTGGATCTGCGCCTGACACGTCTGGATCGTAGCAAGCTACCCGTTCGGGCTACATCAGAACCTTCACCTCACTGCATTTTCTGCCCGTTTTCCTGGAAATCTTTACCCATTTCTCTGAAATCCACAGCGAGATCATTGGCTCCACCTCCGAGCAAGCATGAGGAATTTACTCACGCAGTGAGCCTCGGACTGTGGGACTATCTGTGCAAAAGTCGCAGTCGTGGTTTTGTAGTTTCAGCTAGTGGTGGTGCGGATTCTTCTAGTCTGGTGGCGCTGGTTTACCTAATGTTGCGTCTTGCTGATGAGGAAATGGGCCGTACCAAGTTGGTCGAATGCCTAACAAGGCTCTGGTCAATGGACCTGCCAACCGATATTTCACTCACGGAGTTGATGTCACGCTTATTGCTAACCATCTACCAGTCAAGTGAGAATTCTTCAGCAACTACAAGGTTTGCTGCACGCACAGTTTGTGAATCGGTCGGTGCCCGACACTTCGAATACGATATTCAGCCCTTGCTGGATCAACACCATGGCTGGATGGAGCAGCAACTAGAACGACCACTGGATTGGCAACAAGACGATTTGGCCTTGCAGAACATTCAGGCTCGGGTCCGGGCTCCAGGAGCTTGGTTTCTGACGAATCTTCACGGTGCACTGCTGTTATCCACTAGTAATCGGAGTGAGGCTGCTGTGGGTTACGCAACCATGGATGGGGATACGGCAGGAGGATTGAGCCCGCTTGGGGGAATAGACAAAGCCTACCTGCGCGAATGGTTGCGTTGGTTAGAAAAAGAAGGATTGCCAACGATCGGTCCGCTGCCTTTTTTGCATTGCGTGAACGCACAGGAACCGACGGCGGAATTACGACCGCTTGCCGCCGCACAGTCTGACGAAGATGATCTGATGCCCTATCATGTGTTGGACACAATTGAGCGTGTGGCAATTCGAGAACATCGCTGGCCACTAGAAATTTGGCATGACCTGCAGGAGCGTTTTTCAGAGCTTTCACCAGTTCAGCTAGCACATTACACAGAACGCTTTTTTCGTCTCTGGTGTCGCAACCAATGGAAACGAGAGCGTCTGGCACCGTCCTTTCATTTGGACGAAGAAAATCTGGATCCAAAAACATGGTGTCGCTTTCCGATCCTTTCGGGAAACTTTGAGACTGAGTTGGAAGCCCTCAGGGCTGCCGCACACCCAACCTCCCTAGACTCGTAGGAGTATTGCTTCATGGAACAGGGAACCCTAATCGGTAACATCCTTGCTTGGGTGTTACTGGTGGTCGCAATGACCTTCGACTTTGTCAACTTTAGCCTAGATATTGGTAAGCTGGGCTACTTCGTTGATGTCCCCTCTTTGATGATCGTTTTTGGAGGAACTATCGCCTCTACCTTTATTCTCCATCCGATGGATGAAGCGAAAACCTTCGGTAAGAGCATTGGAAAAACTTGGAAGCCCAATAACGTGCAGTTGGTGGAAACCCTGACCTTAATTGTAGATGTTGCCAAAATTGCCAGAAAGAACATCCTTGCTATTGAAGACGCACTGCCCAGTATTGAAAACCTATTTCTCCGTAGTGGGTTACGATTGGTGGTAGACCGAGTTGATCGACAGGCAATCGTTGACATGATGAGTCATGAAATGAAATTCACAATGGCTGGCAAGGACAGTGAGGCAGAAGTACTTGGAACAATGGGTTCTCTCTGCCCTGCCTGGGGGATGTTGGGAACACTCGTTGGCTTGGTCCTTCTACTCCAGAACCTGGACGATCCTTCTGCGATTGGTCCTGCGATGGCGGTTGCCTTGATCACAACGTTCTACGGGTCTCTCTTCGCCAATGTTATTTTCAATCCGTGTAAGGGTAAACTCGACATCTACAACGCCGAGTACAAGACATTGATGGAAATGATCAAGGATGGTGTGCTGTACATTGAGCGTGGTGAGCGACCGGATTTCATCGAGTCTGACTTGATGAACTACCTCCCACCCGACAAGAAGGCAATGTACGAAGCGCTGAAGTTTGAAAACCAAGGTGGTGGTGGCGAAGGCTGATCTCGCTGACTACCCCAAGTTGGAGAATGCATGGGACAAATCATCGATTCCGACGATTGCCCGATATGTGAGGAATTCAAGGACGGCTGGATTTTTACGTATGGAGATCTGGTTACACTGCTGCTGTGCTTCTTCATCCTGCTCTTTTCACTCTGTAAGATCGATGATCATAAGCTCAAGCAAATCTCTGACAGTTTCCGCTCACTGCCTCCAGGCAGCCCATTTCTTTTCAGTGGTCGCTCTGCCAGTATGGAGCATGCAGCTCAGGAGTTAGAAAAGATGGATATGCCAGATAGTGTGAATGTCAGTGCAGGGAAAGAAGGTGTCGAAGTCTCCTTCAGCCGTAATGTGGCTTTTGCTCAGGGATCAGTTGAACTGAGCAAAGCAGTTAAGGAAACGATCGACAAAATGCTGCCGACGATTGGTCCACTGACCAATGATATATTGATTTCAGGGCACACGGATTCAACGGATGTCAATGACCGTTTTCCCTCCAATTGGGAAATGTCGATAGCCCGAGCCAGCGCAATTGCGACCTATTTGGAATCGAAGGAAATTCCAACCAAGCGGATTCAAGTGGCTGGCTTCGGAGATTCCCGACCACGCTTTTTCGCTGATACAGCCTACAAGCGCTCGCTTAATCGCCGTGTTGAGATCTTGCTGATGCCTGAAGATATGCAGCGCTGATTCCCCAAACTAACTGATACGAACTGCATGGGTATTCCAATTGACGAAGAAGATTGTCCAGTCTGTGTAGAGTTCAAGGATGGTTGGATCTTTACGTATGGTGATCTGGTCACACTACTGTTGTGCTTCTTCATTCTGCTCTTCTCAATGTGCAAATACGAGATTGAGAAGTTTAAGAGTGTTGCCGAGAGCTTTAAGCCCTTGCCAGCGGGCACTCCATTCATGGAGGAGGGTAATGACTCCGTGGTGGAACAAATCTCCAAGAATGTTGAAAATACTGAGTTGGGTGACAGTACTAATGTAACTACAGAAGCTCGTGGAGTAGTTGTTTCCTTCAGTGCCCAGGCCTTTTTCGAACCAGAATCCAGCGAATTGACAGCAGATGCTCGTAAAGAACTTCAACGCTTTGCCCAATTGCTCTTTCTACTGCCCAATCCAATCCAGATTGAAGGCCACACCGACAACACCCCACTGACGAAATGGTCTTCAGGCTGGGAGTTGTCTGGTGCTCGCGCGGCTCGAGTTGCAAGATTCTTGATCGAAACGGGCCTGGAAGCTGATAAAGTGACGGCTAAGGCCTATGGGGCCAATCGTCCGCGTTTCCGCAACGACTCTGAAATTCAGCGTGTTCTCAACAATCGAGTAGAATTGATCATCCTGCCAGTCGAAGAGTGAATTCTATCTAATCCACTCCTGTCTTTTTTCACTCGCACCTCCGCTCTCTTCTGCTAGCCTATAAAGCTTTTCAAAGTTTCCTCTGTCAGTCACGCCTTCCTAAGCTCAATCTGCATGGAACTCACCGCCGAACAGCGGGACATTGTCGATTTTCCATTACGCCACGGAGAAATCCTTAAAGTGGTGGCCTTTGCGGGAACCGGCAAAACCACTGTCCTTGAACAATTTGCCCGAGCCCGCCCGAGCCTCAGGCTACTTTACGTGGCCTTCAACAAGTCTGTCCAGCAGGAGGCTGAGCAGTGTTTTCCTACAAACGTACATTGTCGCACGATCCACTCGTTGGCCTGGCGTAGTGAAGGGCTTCGATTTCGGCACAAGCTCGTTAATCAGATACGCGCCAATCAAGTGATGGACTGGTTGAATCTGGACCAGCACGAGGTTGCCCGCTTTGTGATTGATACTTTGCAGAATTTTCTTGTGTCTGCCGACCCTCGACTCCATAGCGCCCATGTGCCAACCATCGCTCGGACTCACTTTGGTCCTAAGCATTTGCCAGATTTCGTGCAACAAGCACGTGAGTTATGGGTGCACATGAGTGATCCACAGCACGAAGTACCGATGCTGCATGATGGCTACCTCAAGCTTTTTCAGCTTTCAAAACCCGAGCTGCCCTATCACATCATTCTACTGGATGAAGCGCAGGACACGAACCCTGTAACAGCTCAACTACTGCTGCAACAGGCTTGTGCCAAGATCATGGTGGGAGATCCGCATCAGGCCATCTATCAGTTTCGGGGAGCTATCGATGTGCTCTCTAAAGTACCAGTGAACGCCACGCGATACCTGACCCAGTCCTTTCGCTTCGGCCCTATCATCGCCCAAGCAGCAACAAGTGTACTGCGTCAGTTCAAAGCAGAATCTAATGCCATCCGAGGTGCAGAGAAAACTGATCAACTTGGTAGAGTGCAAGGCAGCCCTTTTGCCTACCTGGCACGCACGAATGCAGCTCTTTTCGACCAGGCCACTCAATATCTGGGACTACGTAAGTTTGGCTTTGTCGGGGGAGTACAGGGCTATCAGCTGCCTGTGATCACGGAAACCTGGAAGTTGTTTGAAGGACGCAAGAAAGAAGTACGAGACTCTTATCTGAAGACTTTTAGTTCCTATGAAGCTCTAAGGGATTATGCCACTCAAGTGGAGGACTTTGAGTGGCTTGGACGCTGCCGGTTGGTAGAAAAACATCAGGGAATGATTCCAGAGTTGGTCAAGGAAATGTTGGAACAGTCAGTGGCTCAGGAGGAGGCCGAAGTTCTTTTCTCTACAGTGCACAAGGCTAAAGGATTAGAGTTTGCCCAAGTGTTTCTGGCAGATGATTTCCCAGTTCTGGTACGTGAAGGACGTCCCTTGCCACGAGAAGAACTCGCCACTGAAGAGGTCAATATGATCTATGTGGCAGCTACCCGAGCAATCGACCGTTTGCAGCCCAACTCTCGCCTCCAGAGCTTTCTAGATATTTGCTGAATACGCTACAACTCAATGATGGAAGAGCCGAATCTTGGAGAAGGCCATGGTCATTCCATACTCATTGGCGGCTGTAATGACCTGCTCATCCCGGTTGCTTCCTCCAGGCTGTACCACATATTTCACACCATGCCGAGAGGCCTGATCTAGGTTGTCTCGGAAAGGGAAGAAAGCATCAGAAGCTAGAGCCACCCCCTGGAGTTGAGTAAGCCATTCCTGTTTTTGCTCAGAATCCAGCAAGAGAGGGGGTTGATTGAAGAGCTGGAGCCACGCTTGTTTTTCTAGTGGAGTCATTTCCCCTTCAATATACCCTACCTGCGCATTTGTACGGTCCACTGCTTTCACTCCATCCGCAAAGGGTAGGGATCGTACCTTGGGGTGTTGTCGTAGGAACCATAGATCAGCCTTGCTTCCAGCGAGCTTCGTACAGTCAATACGGCTCTGCTGGCCTGCTGCAATACCAATCATCTGTCCATCCAGTGCATAACCGACCGAATTGGACTGTGTGTACTTCAGCGTGATCGCAGCGAGTACCAGATCACGTTGAGCGTTGGTGGGTAGGTTCTTGTTCTCAGTAACAAGCTCCCCCAGTAAGTTCTCAGCGTTCAGCAGCAGATTATTTCGCTGTTGTTGAAAGACCACTCCATAGATTTCACGAAATTCCTCATCCGGGGCTGTATATTCAGGATCAGCCTGTAAGACCACATAACTGCCCCCTTTTTTAGCTTTCAGGATTTCTAGAGCCTCTGGTTCAAACGCTGGCGCAATCAGGCCATCAGAAACCTGGGTACGAATGATCTTTGCCGTCGAAAGGTCGACCTTGCGACTCAGTGCGATGAAGTCACCAAAGGACGATAAGGGATCGGCACCCCGTGCCCGTAGATAGGCCACAGCCAACTCACTCAGGTCCTTATCCTGGCAGTCATAGACTTCTTCAAGAACTTCACTAAGTGGAGTGCCGACAGCGGCTCCTGCTGGGCTAACGTGCTTGAAGGAAGCTGCAGTGGGCAGGTTCAGGGACTGATCCAACTCCCAAACCAACTGCCAGGCGTTCAGGGCATCCAGGAGGTTGATGTAGCCTGGTCGGCCATTGAGCACCTCAAACGGTAACGGAGATTGCCCCGTTGATAGCAGGGCTGCTGGTTGCTGATGTGGATTACAGCCATACTTGAGAGGAAACAGGGGGTGATATGAACGTTGTATGGTCATAACAAATTTTCAGATTTTAAAATAATAAATTCAGCAATTTATATTGTAAAACAGATGTGCGTAAAAACAGTCAAACGAAGCTATTTCTAAGTATGCAGGAAAATAATTTTGTGAACATCTATCTGCTAAGTTTTTAATGTGCAACTGCTATCACTGGCATTACGCACACTCAAATTCAATCTAGCTCAACTTTTCAGGGAATGCGGCCATTCAGACAACTCAGAGTTACATTGACGTGAACTATGACTGATAAGAGGAGCGGCGGAATTGATATGGGAGTGATTATAAAAAAGAACTTAGATTTTTCGGCGAGTCAAACTAAAGGTTTGGGATGAAGGGCCTTGCGGAGGTTGGGAGGCTAGAAAAAAAGCTAGGGGGATAACATCATCAGGTTCTTTGATCCACTCCTTGTTTGGATCAAAAAGTGAGTCATTGGGGTCATTAGATCTCTGACTACTTTGATATGTTTTGACAGGGCCTGGGATCAACTCATTGACTGAGATTTGATGAGGTTTTAATTCTTCACCAAGCACCTTTGTTAACATCCAGAGACCAGCTTTCGAAACACAATATGCTGAATTGCCTACCTCACCAGAGTGGCCAAGTCCCGAACCAATCGTGATAATTTTAGCATGATTAGCTTTTTTGAGGTAAGGCAAAGCTGCAAAAGAACAGTAATAGGCTCCGATTAAATTAACATCAATAACTTTTTTCCAGTTAGCTGGATTACTATTTTCAAGTCTCTCACGATCTACTGAAATCCCAGCGTTTAGGAATAGAATGTCTATGCATTGATGAGAAGAACCGAAAGAAGAAATGGATTTAGAAACTGAATCAAAATCACTTACATCTGCAATCAATGCTTCTGCACTGCCACCAGAAATTTCTATATCTTTGACAGTTGAGAAGACCTCCTCATGGGTACGCGCGAGGCACCCAACAAATGCACCTTCTTTGGCGAATGCAATTGCCAGAGCGCGTCCAATTCCACGCCCAGCACCTGTAATTAATATGTTCTTAGATTCAAACATCACTTGACTTAACGAAAAAGCAAGGAAGAGCCAAAACTGTCAGATAAGACAAAGCAGCGATCATGAGAGCAAGTTAGAAATCTCTTTATTAGAAAGGAAGTTATGAACTAATGGTTGGGATTGATCTTTCTGAGATTGTTGCCAAGAGACGTGAATACCCTCATTAGTTACAAGTGCATCTACATAACGGCTACAGCCAGTACCCCACGGCGAGATAAAGTGGGGATGGAGAATAGAAATCTTCTGTAAAGCCGGGAAATCTTGATCAAAACCAAAATAAATACCACCGAGTTCTTCACAGGAATAACCCCGGGGCCTTTGATGTCCAGAAGTATTTTGGGGTAGTTCATTCATGCATTCAGCACCATCAAAAAAGTAAATGGAACACGGTGCTAAATCTGTGAAAGGACCTATTTGAGGTAAAGGAAGTCTGGAGGTGATACGAGTAGTGGCAATATCCCAGGAATGACCCTTCTCAATAATACACCAATCAGCAATGTCAAAACCATTGGAGGTGTTCCTTCTCGCATAACCAGTACTACCAGAAGCCCAAGTGAACGGATGAGTACAAAAGAGAATATGATCAGATTTTGAACCCCAAACTACAGGGTCTTTGACATGCAAGTGTTCAAACTTTTCATTACATATGAAGATTTCATCGATCAATGATTCATGAAAATCAGAAAGTGAATTAGACGTGATTCTACCAACAGACCAGACCCCAGTACCCGGCTTCTGATAATCATTTAGGCTTTCGGGATATTCACGTGACTTCTCAACAGAAAAGAATATTTCCCAAGTGCCGTTAGCAAGCCTATTAAGCGCTGATCCTTCAATCGAAAGTACTCTAAGGTGATCATTTTCAAGAGCAGATTTAGACCAACTCATTACTTTCCGAAAGGTACTTGCGTTATCTTCGGACTTAAACAGTGAGAGTTCAAGACCTCGAGGCCCAGCACCCACTCCTGTTCGAGAATCTCCATGATCTCTGTACCTGCCTATCAACCACAAATGGCCAAGCTCATCTGAAATCATATTTCCACCACCAAACCAATAGCCTTTTTTTTGATCATTTGATGGTACAATTATTTTAGCTTTTTCTTGATTAACTAATTGAGAAGAAAATTGAATTAATTTTTCAATAATAATCGAATTAATTTGTTTCATATAACTATGTTTTTATTTGTTAGATCCTGAAGTAAGTCCACCAATAATTTGCTTTTGAAAAATTCCTGTAATGATCAAAACAGGAATAATAGATAGAAACGTTGCCGTACTAATGGTCTCCCAAGGGAATGAGTACTCGCCAGGATAAAGAGATATGCCGACAGGTGCTGTTCGCATATCGTTGTCATGGAGAAGAACTAATGAAAGTGGAAACTCATTCCAAGAAAAAATAAATACAATCAGACTAGTAGCAAAAATACCTGGTTTAGATAAAGGGAGTATTATTCTCCAAAATATATCAAATGGACCACATCCATCAATCTTGGCAGCATCTTCAATTTCAAAAGGTATGGTACGAATATAATTTGCTAAAATCCATATGGCCATAGTGATAAATAAACCAGTATGAGCTATAATTAAAGATGGATAGGAATTAATAAGATTCAAATTTTTAAAGACTATAAAAATTGCTGGTAGTATTGCAATGTTCGGAAACATTGAAACACCTAGCATACCGAGCATAATCGAAAAACTACCTCTAAATTTTATTCTTACAAGTGCGTAAGCAGCTAGGCCACCAAATAAAATAATTGTGACTGTAGTAAATACAGCAATAATGGTACTATTTAGGATATATCTTAGTAGTTCAGGGGAACTATTAAAAATCTTTATATAATTATTAATTGTACCAGGGGAAGGGAATAATTTCGGTGGCCAAGCATAAATATCTTTAGCCGGCATCAGAGACGTAAAAAATAACCAAATGATAGGAAAAAAAGAAATCAATACAACTACAATTGATATGAAATATATCAAAAATTTTATTCTTAATTTTGATTTCATCAAAATTATTAGTTGAATTAGATTAAAACTTAATAATCAATATTTTTTATTGATTTAATATATATCAAACTCATGATCATAATCAGAATAAATTGAACAATTACCATACTAGATCCATAATTAAATTCAACAAATTCAAAAAGGACACGATATGAATATAATGAAATAGTTTCTGTCGTATTTAGTGGTCCACCATCAGTAAAATTAAATGGGAGTTCAAAAACTCTAAGTGCATCCATAGTTCTCAGTAATAGAGAAACAATAATTGCTGGAGTTAACAAGGGTAGTGTAATGTAAAAAAAGGATTTAAGATCACTGGCTCCATCAGTTTTTGCACTTTCATATAAATCTTTGGGGATTGTTTGTAATCCAGCTAGGAGTAAAAGTGCCATGAATGAGCTGGTCTTCCATGTAGAAACAGACATCATTGCGATCATAGCCAGTGGTTCTTTGCCAAGCCAGTTTAGCTGATTTTCAATTAATCCAATACTTATTAATCCGTAGTTAATTATTCCAAACTCAGTGTTAAACATCCATCTCCACATTATCGCATTTAACGCAGTTGGTAATGCCCACGGAAATAAGATGGCAACTCTAACAATACCTCTAAATTTGAATTCTTTATTTAATAAAACTGCAATGACTAACCCAAAAATTAATTCTGCTGGTATGGTGAAAAAAGTGAAAATCAATGTATTATTGAACGACTCAACAAATCGATCATCGCTGATTAAATTGGCATAATTCTCAAAAGACCATTCACTATTTTCACTATATTCTGGCTTAAGGCTATAGAGGAAAGCTTGTATTACAGGGTATACAAGAACGAAGATAACGACTAGCAGTGATGGAAGAACAAACAGATAACCAATTCGAGTATTACGATGTAATTTAATGTAGTCTAGTTGCAAGTAAGATCTTTTTTTCAGTGCCAAGCACTGCTTTGAGTAGTAAGCAGTGCCCGGAATTCATATGGTTATTTTCTTTCACTAGGAAGGAATCGTTTAATCTGGTTTTCTGCATCCTCCATTGCTTTTGCTGGTGTTTTCCGTTGATGCAGTGCTTCTGTAATTTCTGCCTGCATAATTTGGGAGACTCTACTATAGCGTTCACCAGTTTCAGCTGATGGCCTGACGACTCCAACCTTATAGTTTGCTCCAAGAATTTGCAGAACTGAACCTTTCAGAGAAGGATCTTGGTATACTGCATTGATTGTTGGTGCTTTATTTGAAACTTTTGCAGATTCTAATTGCGATTCATACTTTGTGAAATATTTGATTAGCTTTGCAGCGGCCTCCTTGTGCTCTGAGAACTGATTTATTGCTAATAAATATCCACCTATCGTAGTAGAATGACTATTCTCATTTCCTTCAAAATATGGATTTCTTGTTATTTTGAATTTGTTCTTGACTGGAGAATCATCAGCACTCAGAGGACTTATTACAAAATCTTGTACCATCAAAAATACTGCTCTCTCCTGTTGAAATAGAACCCTTGCATCATTTGGCTTAAATGTAAGTATGCTTTCATTTGCGATTTTATGCTTGTGTAATATATCAACCATTGCTTGCATTGCTTTTACACCTTCAGGACTATTTACCGCAATTTTGCCTTGCTCGTCAAAGAACTTTCCACCAGCTCCATAGAAGAATGTTAGCCAATTCATAAATAGACCTTCAATCTTCGCCCACATATTTACAAATCCAACTAATTCAGGATTTTTCTCCCCTTCTAGGATTGTTTTCGATTGGCTTATCAACTCTTCCCAGGTTTTGGGCGCTTTAAATCCGTATTTTTTCAATAAATCGCTGCGATAAAATAAATGTGTACCATCTATATAAAGTGGAATTGCATACAGTTTTCCATCTACTGTTGCTGCTTCAGCAAAACTTTGATTGTACTTGCTTAGCTCTGCCTGTGTGAATAGATCATTTAACGGTGCTATCCATCCTCTTTTTGCAAAATCACCTGGCCAAATAACATCAACTGAAATGATGTCAGGCTTTTCGCTTTCAGCCGTAAAATTTGTAACATATAACTTTCTTGATTCATTAGGTACGTCAGAAATCTTTTGCCAATTTACTTTTATTTGAGGATTTTCTTTCATAAATTCTTCAATTAGTCTTGGTGTCATTTCACCAAAACCTCTTGGTCCAATTGATATTGTTATTTCTGTCTCTGCACTGAATGCTATTGAAGCATATTGAAATACTAAAAAGAATATTGTGAATAATTTAATCATTCTCATTTTGACCTCATATAATCATTTGGATAATTTAGTTTAAAATCTCTTAGAAAATTAAACTGAAAAAATACTTTCTATTATTTACTCTTTTTGATGTCAAGTTATTTTATTTGCAAATAAAAGTGCTAATATTCAGTTGAGTTATGAATTCACTAGTTGGAGCAATTGGGTAGTTTAGACAAATGAATCTATCTCTGAGATTTCGAGATCTAAGGATGTAATGTCCTTACTGTTATCAGCCAGTCTATATTTTCTTTGGGATTATGAATTGGAGTGCCCCAACGCTATTGCTACCAGGTGTGTTGATGAATGTTCCAGACACTACAAATAGGCTCCAACAACTCTTAAGTTTTAACGTTGGCTCAGAAGAAGGATCAAGTGGGTGATGAGGGTGGTGCTGTTATAAAAGGCATTTTTCCAGGAGGCTGAGTAGTATCATTGGGAATCTGAGCCTGCATGCGCCAGAGTACTAAGCCTGTTAAGGCCGCAGCAATCGTCAGGGGCCATTCCAACCCGATCCAGTCAGCTGTGGTCCCGACCAACAAAGCACCGGTAGCTGGCCCTCCCCGAAGAACCAGACCACAAAGACCGAGCTGGCGTCCCCGGAACTGTGACTCCACCTCCAACTGCAGCATGGTTTGGGTTGAGATCCCACTCACCATCAGCAACAAACCACACCCCGCTACAACGATCACAGCAAGCGCAAACGATGGACTCCAGGAGAGAATGGCTAGCAGTAAACACAAGCCCCAGGCAGAAAAGTGGAAAATTCTTGGCAGCGCTTCGTGAGGTTGCTGACTCATCCAGAGGCTACCAGCAACGGCTCCAAGTCCCAGCCCAGAAGAGAGCAAAGCCAATCCCTCTACTACTTGGTGAAACAACAGATCTGAGACCCCCGGTAGTAGTTCTGCAAGTTGTCGAACGCCAAGGCAGAGTATGATAAAGATGGCTAACCAGGGTCCGAGCAAGGGATGTTAACGAGCATAGTGCAAGCCTGTGCGGATGCTTTGAATTAGGCTTGTTGGTGCAGTTTGACGAACTTGCTCTACGTGCTCTTCCTGAATCTTTAAATACCACAGTACTCCCCAGAACCAGCAGTAGCCGGTTGCGCTGAAGCCCAATAAAATGGTTGGGCTCAGCCATACCAGCCCAATTCCCGCCAGCATGGGTCCAAGAAATCTTGCCAGGTTGAAGATGATTGTGTTGAGTGAAACGGCGGATGTCAGGTGCTAGTGAGGTACCATTGAAGAGACCAGCGCCATCCGTGAAGGCTGAGCGAAGCTCGTGACTACCCCCTGCATCAAAACCAGACCAAGTAAAACAGGGAGGATTAGCAAATTATTCAGCAACAGTAGGCAGAACAGCAAGGCCTGGAGAAAAATCAGTCCCTGGGTAATTCAAAGTACCTTGATGCGGCTGTACCGGTCTGCAAAGACTCCTGCTACAGGAGCCAGCAGCAGGGAGGGAGCCAGTTCAGCCATTGAAATCGCCCCCAGCCAGAAACCGGAATGGGTCATTTCCCAGGTGAGCCAACCAACCTTAGTACGTTGTATCCAGAGTCCCAGCAGGTTGGGGATGTTGCTGAGTGCGTATTTGCGGTAGGGATACTGGGCCAGTGCCTGGTGGATCGGATTTTTCTGCCAGCATTCGATCAAAGCTAGCAGCATCGGGGCTCAGTTGTAGAGCGGTGGGATGGCTTCAATCTCTGTTCGGGCAATTTCAAAGCGGCTCTTGCAGTATTCGCAGGTAACTTCCAGGTGTGCCTGACCCGGTTCAAAGAGGGCTTTTCCTTCGTTGATATAGAGCGATTGGAGGTTTGCTAGCATGCGTTCCTGTGAGCAATTACAGTGATACTGAACCGTGCGTGCTCCCATTGGCTGGAACTGTAATTCCTGAAAGTAGACGGCGAGTTCTTCTGGTTGCTGTAGTCCACGATTCATCAGGTCCGCTAGGCGTGGTCCGTAGAGTTCATCAAAGTGCAGCAAGGCTTCGCTGGTATGATCAATCTCGGTATCTCCAGGCAGCCCAGGCAGCTGCAGAACTAGATAGCTCTGATCACTATTTTGGGAAACCCGTACCAGGCTATTGAACTGGTAGGAGCGCTCTAGCACCTGATTGATGATGCTACGTAAAGAAACTCCGTTGACTTCAATGATTGAATTGTAGGGCTCCTTGGCGTTCTGGAAACTCTTGCGCACTCGGACAATGCCAGTGATGCGTTCTGGAAACTCTTTGAGGTCTTCTGGCATCAGCAAGCAACGAACATGTCCTCCTGCTGTGATTTCGAGTTTAACCCGAAGATACGGATCTTCAGCGTCGAGGTACAGGCCAAGCTGTTCTCCGTGCTTGAGCAAGGCCAGCATGGGCATGAAACTCAGCACAACATCCCGAAAGTAAGCAAAGCCCCCCCCCTGTAGAGGATGGATCAAGGCCAGTTCCTGGATCAGTTGCTGTCCTTCGAGGAAATAAAAGGCAAAGCGTTTGGTCGAATCAACGAAGGTGTAGATGCGGCTTTCGAGCAGCTCCATGCAGAATCTCTAGTCAATGTGAAGTGGTCAACTCAAGCAGCAAGGTGGCAGGCCCGAGGAAAGGTTTCCAGGAAGCAGCCAAAGTGCTTCCAAAGCGTTTCAACAGACATTTGGCGCTGAATGAAACATTCCCCCAAACTGTGTAACAGGATGAAATTGACAGCCTGGTTCTCGGCTTTCTTGTCGTGAAGTAACAAGGCTCGAAATGCTATAGCATCCAGCTGTGGTAGGGTGACCTTGGGAAGCAGGGGCAACAGAAAGTCGCGGATGCGTTGATAATTCTCTTCAGTCAAATGGCCTTCCTGCCAGGAAACATAGGTCGCAAAGAGCATTCCAGTACCAACGGCCTCCCCGTGCAGCCACTGTCCGTAGCCAGCGTGGGTTTCAATCAGGTGTCCCAGGGTGTGGCCAAAGTTTAGCGTAGCCCGTAGTCCGGTTTCTTGCTCATCCTCTTCGACAACTCTGCGCTTGACGTCACAGGATCGGGTGACGGCTTCTTCTAGAAATTCAAAATCCAGTGGCTCCAGCGTTTGCTGTTGTAGGAATTCGAAGAGTGAACGGTCGTGGATCAGTCCATGTTTGGTGAGTTCAAAGTAACCCGCTCGGAGCTCTCGAATCGGCAACGTCTTGAGAAATTCTAGATCAATACAGACGTATTCTGGTTGCTTGAAGACACCAATCATGTTTTTGCCTAGCGGATGATTGACAGCAGTTTTACCCCCAACACTGCTGTCTACATTGGCAAGCAGGGTAGTAGGAACCTGTACGAAGGGAATACCACGCATGAAAGTTCCAGCGGCAAAACCAGTCATGTCTCCAATCACCCCACCTCCAAAGGCGATCAACCAGGTCTTTCGGTTGGCAGAGCGCTCCAGCAGGAAGTCATAAATTCTTGTCAGGTCAGTGAGGGTTTTATGCTGCTCCCCATCAGGGATTACACAGGTCGCAGTCTCGAAGCCATTTTGCTGAAGTTCCGTAGCAAGCAGGTCTGGATACAGCCGTTGTAAAGCATCATTGGTCACCACAACTACCTTATGAGTGTTACGCTCCTGGAGTATTTTGGTCAAAGATTGAGACCAGTGGTTGATTCCAATGGTGATTTGGTAGCTTCGACCAGGCAGATTTACAGTCAATTCTTGCATCAGTCTTCCGCAGTAGGCAGAGAAATTGGGACGAAACGGTCTCGACCCATCGTCCAGAAGTTCATTTGGTGCCAGACCTCACCATTAGGCTGGAATTCAAAGCGCCCAGTGACACCTTGAGTGGGTGGTTGGTTCAGCAAGGCCTCCCTCAGAGCATCCGGATCCTGATTCCCCGATTGTGTTAGCAGTTGCAACAACAGCTTGGCAGTATCGTACGCATAGGCCGTGTAAGCAGTTGGGCCAATATATCCTTGGTAGCGATAGAAGAACCGCTCGTGCTCTGCGACAAAGTGCTGTACCTCTTGGGCTTCACTGCGAGGAAAGAAACTATCAGTGAAGACAGCGTGACGGATGGTTTCCCGTTTGGGGGCAAAGAGTAGCAGAGGATTGTTCCAGCCGCTGTCTCCCAAAATCAGAGAATCTTCGAGACCGTAGACTTCGAGATAGGGGAAGATAATCTCCAGGTCCTGGGTCTGGTCACCAGCAATCAGGAAGATCGCATCAAAGTTCTGCTCCGGCACTCCCCGATCTTTTTGTTTTTCAATCAGGGCATCTTCTTCATCAGTTCGATAGCGACGGATGCCGGTGAAAGACTCAAACTCATCCACGAAGCTGTTCTGGCTGTTTTCGTAGCGCTGAATATTCTGAATTTGGGCACCAATCGCTCTGGCTTGTTCCCAGAAGACTCTTAGTTTCTCACGTCCCTCCCGACTGTCCGGATAGAGTACAACAAAGCGGCGTGCCTGTAGGTACTCGGTAGCGTAATCCAGTAGCGCCTCTACTTCTTGTTCCCAGCTGATGTTGTTGCGGAAAACATAGTCCCCCAGATCAGCGATACTGGTGGTCACCGAGAGTGAAATCATCGGTACTTTTAATGCTTCCGCTTCCACCGCTGCTGCTTCAGAAGTTCTACGAGCCAGTGGGCCAATGACAGCCATCACGTGTTCATCTTCTACCAATTCACGGAAGCCCTGCCGAGCGGTATCGGAATCTAGTTTCGTGTCACGGAACACAAATTCCCACCGAGGTGGTAGGGGTAGTTGTAGGGGTTCTGCCTTGATGATCTCAGTTTGATTGTCTGGCTGAGGAGTAGTCTGGTTATCTATCCGAGAAAATGTCACTGGATCTGCGAAATCACCTACAGAAGTGATATTGTCTGTCGAAGTGGTGACCACCATTTCTGCTTCCGTGGTCACGCTGGTATTGTCGGCTGGAGTTGATTTCGTGAGGTTGTCAACCAAAGGCTCTACAGTGTGGTTGTCCTTGGGGAGGGGAGGAGCTTCTTGTAAAGCCAGCCGCAACCCTTCAATCGTCTGCTGTGTCAAGCGTGCTGCGGTAGGAATGGTCGTCGTCAATGGCAGCAGCACACCAACTCGATGGGGTTTGAGTTGAGCACGACGTCGCAGGAACTCCTGTAAGTTCTCCAGGCGCAGGATCTCTGTGCGATCTCCCTTCAGGTTGGCTTCCTGCAGCAGCTGCTCACAGAGCAATAGTCCATCTGCATAATTCCTCTCCTTCACAAGCCTGTCCAAGCGTAGTTGGGGGAGTGCCTGCTGAATAAAGGGAAGGTCGGCAAACTCATTACTGAATTGCTCAAGCACACTGGAATTAGGGATTTTTTCAAACAGGTTCTCTAGGGTTTTACTGAATTCTTTTTGCTGCTCGGTATCCAGTAAGCGTGCTTCCTCCAGGCGATAGCGCAAGGCGTCAGCTAGATTTCCCTGATTTTCAGCTGTTCGGCCACGTAGTGATAAGTAGTAGCGTAGTTGCTGAGAATCAGCATCTTGTACGAAAATAGATGCTGCGGCTTCCAAGGTGGGTGTCCAGACCGGGCTTTGCTCCAACCAGATCAGAAAAACCTGATCACGGTAGCGACTACGAGGATAGTGGGAGAGAAAGGCTTTTACGAAGCTTTCTATGTTTGAACGATCTATTTGAGCAGCCCCGATTCGTAAGCGGTAGTATTCTTTCTCTTCTTCAGGCAACAAGGCTTGTTGGCGAATCAATTCTTCCGCAGCCAATTCTGGATTTGCTGGAAGCAAAGCATCCAATTCTGGGATGTTTCCCCTGTAGCGATAGGGGAAAACTACTCTGGATGGGGACTGTTCTGGTTGAACAGCAGAAACTGAAGCAGCAGGGGCAGAGAGTGGAGGAAAAAGCTGTTGCAGACCTTGCTCCAGTTCCTGCGGCTGACTCAGCAGACTTTGTGCTGCAAGAGAGCCAGCGCCAATGAACCAAAGCAGAAAAAGCAGCAGTAGCTTATAGCATTGACAGGAGCAACCAGATGGCCGCGACATCCACGCCCAGAACGGTCCAATTGATTGTCTTCTGTGCGCTGGGTCGCAGGTGATCATAGTTGCGTTTGAACAAGTTTTTGAGCAGAAAGCGAGACTGGGGTGCGAGCCATTGCATTCGAAACCTCATAAGAATAGTGGATCTTACGTGAAACAGCCTTCAGTGCAATAGTTTTGCAGGAACCCGGTGATTGTCAATCCGTCGTGTCCAATACTGACGATCCGCATACTCCAGAAGCTCCAGCGCATGCCGGCGTCCAGTCTGTAGTAGTTTCTTGCACTCAATCACACTGATCGTCTCATGAGTGGAAAACCACTGTTGTAACTGTTCACGGAAGTGTTCCAGTTGTGGAGGCAAGTACCAGAGATCCTCAGCAACTCGAACCAATTGCTTGTGAAAAACTGCCTGCTTGAGCAGGGGCAGGGCCGTTCGTTCATCCAAGCCAGCTTGTTCCAGTAGTTGTGTTTGTCGTAACGGTTGAAAACCACCCTCTTTCAATAATGCCAGTAAAGCTTCCAACTGAGTGACGGCTGTTTTTCCCTGCTGTGCTTGGTGACTAGGCAAGGCATAGAATTCACCACGACGACTACAAAGCTGTTGGCGTTCAAAAAATTTCAGCAGTCCTTCACTCACTCCAGTTAGGGGAAAGATACGCTGTAATTTCCCATGCAAGGCAGCTACGGGTAGTCCCTCACGCTCAGGAAATTCCTGGTGTTGTTGATCTAGTTGACGCTGCACAAAACGTCCAACACGTTCCAGATGTTCTGGATGGAACAACAAAGCCTGGGGCTGACCGGCCTGTACCAGCACTTGTCGGCTCAGCAAGCCAGCGACCTCTTTCTGGAGAGCCTTGGTCGATCCAGAGGTTCTCAGTGCCAACTCCGCTAAGCTGGTCCCCTGGAGTCCTTGAAGCCAGGTAGCAGACTGAATTTGTTCAGAGAGTGAGCCCTGACTCAATTGACGCAACCGCTGTGCCCGCTCCTGCCGCAATCTGCGTGATTTGTTTGGTGCAGCATCGAGCACAGTCCCCCCTCCCAAAGTACGCAAGGGGCTTCTGCCTCGAATCAGAAATCGATCGCCATGCCGACTACTCAATTCTTGTTCGAGACGGAGTTGAACCAGCCCGGTTTCTCCGGGAGCTAGCTGTGCTTCTTCCAAGGGGATCAAGCATGCAGGAACTGATGCACTGCCGAGATGCAACTGCACTCTTTCCCGATGACGCAAAGGAGATGATAGATCTTCCAGTGCCTCGAGTTCTCCATCGAGTAAGTAAGAAGTCAGCAAGGAGTTAGTGGCTGCCAATTGATCACCCCGCTGGATTTCTTCGACAGAAATCTGGGACAGATTGATTGCAGCTCGTTCACCAGCCCAGATTTGTTCCACTGGGATTCCATGAACCTGAAGACTGCGTATACGCCGTTGATGTTGTAGTGGCCATTGCCACACTTCTTCTTCTAGTTTCAGATTTCCGCTGCGAACGGTTCCTGTGACAACAGTTCCAAATCCCTTGATGCCAAAAGATCGATCCACATCCAGCCGAAAGGGACGGTCACTGTTTGTACGGTGGGTCTCGGAGGCTATTTGCAGCAGAGCATTTTGCAGTTCATCCAGACCTTCCCTAGTTTTGGCGGAGGTTCGGAGTAGTGGTGCCTCAGCCAGGAATGTGTCTTTCACCAACTCACGAACCTCATCAGCACAGAGATCCAGCATTTCTGGATCATCCACCTTATCACACCGGGTCAGGACCAGCAGGCCCCGCTGGACTCCCAATAATCGGCAGATATGCAGATGCTCTCGAGTCTGGGGCATCACTCCTTCATCTGCCGCAATGACAAGGAGCACTGCATCCAATCCGCTGATTCCAGCCAGCATATTATGAACAAAGCGCTCGTGCCCAGGAACATCAACGAAAGCGATCCGAATACTTTCCAGTTCCATGTGAGCAAAGCCTAGATCGATTGTAATCCCCCGGCGTTTTTCTTCTGCTAGGCGATCTGCATCGATACCGGTCAGTGCCTGAACCAGCGTGGTCTTGCCGTGATCGACGTGACCACTGGTTCCCAGCACGAGGTGTGGCAGGGAAGGCATTTTTAGGAGAATGAGCAAGGGAAGATACAGCTGGATGAGTTGATAATACCTCCAGCTGCGTGAAGATTAGACCTAGAGGTCCGTAACGGCACCCAAAGAGGCTGAACTGACACTGCGGGCGTACTTGGCCAAGACACCACGCTCATATCTTGGTGCGGGTGTTTGCCAGTTCTGTAGGCGTCGCTGAATTTCTGCTTCCAGCAGATCCAGGTTGAGTTGGCACTTTTCAGCGTCAATGGTGATCGGATCGCCATCCTGGACGATTGCCAAGGGGCCTCCAGCGTACGCTTCTGGAGTAACATGGCCGATCACAAAACCGTGGCTTCCTCCAGAGAAGCGTCCATCGGTGATCAGGGCGACCTCCTTACCAAGTCCACGGCCCATGATAGCGGATGTGGGTGAGAGCATCTCACGCATCCCCGGAGCACCGCGAGGACCTTCGTAACGAATGACAATCACATCTCCCTTGATGACGGTTCCATCCAGAATTCGCCGAAGAGCTTCTTCCTCAGAATCAAAGACCCGAGCGGTTCCTGAGAAATTGAGGCCTTCTTTACCGGAGATCTTGGCAACAGCACCTTCTGGAGCCAGATTTCCACGTAAAATGACCAAATGTCCATTGGGTTTGATCGGTTTGTCGGAGGGCATCACGACTTCCTGGTCTGCTGGATAGTCTTCGACCCCTTCCAGATTTTCTGCCATGGTTTTGCCAGTGACTGTCATACAGTCACCATGTAGCATACCAGCGTTCAATAGACGCTTGAGCAGTGGTTGTAGGCCACCAATGTTGACCAGATCGACCATCAGGAAGCGACCACTTGGTCTTAGGTCGGCCAGTACTGGGGTTTTGGCGCCTATCCGCTGAAAGTCTTCCAGGGTCAGATCCACTTCCGCAGCATGTGCCATCGCTAGCAGATGCAATACCGCATTGGTTGAGCCACCAAGAGCTGTCACAACGGTGATTGCATTTTCAAAAGCCTTCTTGGTCATAATGTCGCGTGGACAGATGTTGCACTCGACCAATTTTTGTACTGCAATTCCGGAACGGAAGCAGTCCTCAGCTTTTTCTGGAGAAATGGCTGCCATGGCAGAGCTGTTTGGTAGGCTCATCCCCATTGCTTCAATTGCTGAGGCCATTGTGTTGGCTGTGTACATCCCACCACAAGATCCTGCACCTGGAATCGACTTGGCTTCAATTTCTTCCAACTGTTCATCACTGATATTGTTGGAGGCCCGCTGTCCAACGGCTTCAAAGATCGTGACAATATCAGCGTTCTTGTCGTTCACCCGACCTGGCATGATGGTGCCACCATAAACGAAGATCGCAGGACGATTCAACCGAGCCAAAGCGATCATGCAGCCCGGCATATTCTTATCGCAACCACCGATGGCAACGAGTCCATCATAGGCTTGGCAACCAATCACAGTTTCAATCGAATCTGCGATCACTTCCCGGGAAACCAAGGAGTATTTCATGCCTTCAGTTCCCATCGAAATGCCATCACTGATCGTGATCGTATTGAACTGCATGGCCTTGCCTCCCGCATCCTCTACGCCTCGGGCTGCATCATCTGCCAGACGGTTGATGTGCATGTTGCACGGAGTGACCATGCCCCAAGTCGAAGCGATACCAATCTGGGACTTTTGAAAATCAGATTTTTGGAAGCCAACACCGTACAGCATGCCTCGGCTGGCAGCCCGCTCAATACCTTCTGTGACTTGAGACGAATACTTGCGATGACCGGATGATTGTGGAGAGTCACTCATAGGGGAACCTCTTCAGAAAAAACGAAATGGAGCAATGGACAAAGAGTGAAATAATAGCGAAGCAGACAGATCAGAACAAGTGGGGAATCGGTCGTAACAGAAATTGCAGAAGAATAAATGATCGGATAGGTGGGAAGATCCGGATCTCCACGGTGAGATCCGGAAACCAGACGAGTAGCTTACTTCAGGTTAGCAATGTAAGCGGCAACATTTTTAACTGCATTTTCATCAGGCAGTGTGGCAGCCATGCCGACCATCTGAGCACCATACATATCTTTTGGGTGAGTGCCACGGATTCCATTTTTCCAGTTCATCAACTGGCGATGAGTGTACCAATCAAATTGTCCGGCGATTCTTGGCGAATTGAGGGCTTGATTCCCTTCCCCCTTCATCCCATGACAGGAGGCACAAACCATGTAATTGGCCTGTCCAGCGTTGGGATCACCACCTAAGGTAACAGCTGTATTTCCTGGGACTGGCAGACTAGTTATGTAGGCCACCACGTCTGCAACTTTGTCATCACCCATCACCACCATCGACATTGGACGCATCTGCATGCCGTAAACGTCTTTGGCGTGTGTGCCACGAATACCCTCCTGGTAGTTTTTCAACTGTCGGGTCAGATACCAGTCTTGCTGTCCAGCAATGGCTGGAGCATTGAGGGCTTGGTTGCCTTCTCCATTGGCCCCATGGCAGGACGCACAGGTTGCGTAAAGAGCCTGACCTTTGGCTGGATCACCGGCGGCTTGTACGCTGGCACCCAGACCTAAGCCTAGAACAATTGCGGCGCTAGCGGCAAACAAGTTCTTCAACTTCATGAGTTCTCCTGTTGACAAATTCTTCAATAAGGGAAGAAGAAAAAATCCGAAAGACGGATTCACAATGATTCCACCTACTCAATAATTTGGAAAAGATGAGTGTCTTTGCCAAAGAGCAGTTTGTTGCGGAAATGGTTAAATTTTTACATTCAGGCAACCTAACAAATCAGATTTCAAAGGGCAAATGGATTATTCCACAAATAATATCATTTTTTGATCATTCCTCTTCCAACTGATTTTTGTAGCGTGCCGGGGCGCGGCAATAGCTGAAATTGACGGCATCATAGCTGTAATCTTTCTGCGCTCGGGCTGCCTGACGGTCGATTTCGACTAGAGGGATGCACTCCGTGTAGTTTTCCTGATTGAAGGTTGTACAGGCGCCTAGAATCAGGCCCAGCGATAACAGCATACGCGTGATGGACATCGGTCTTCTCTCTCAGACAGCCAGGAACAGGACCACTGCTCCCAGCAAAATACGATAGATCACAAACAGCAGAGTGCCATAATGCCGCAGAAAGCGCAGCAGAAATTCAATAGAAAGATAGCCACTCAGAAATGCGAAGAATACGCCGAGACCGATATTGAGGAGCCCAGATTCTCCCAAACCTGTTTCTGCAAGCGCCTTGAGTTGAAAAAGTCCGCTTCCCAGGATGGCAGGTAAGCCCAGTAGAAAAGAAAACCGAGCTGCCTCCGCTCGATTCATGCCCACGAGCAGACCTCCCATGATCGTTGAGCCCGAGCGGGAACAACCTGGGATCAAGGCCAAGGCCTGACAAAGTCCGATCCATTGAATTTGTTGAAAGCTCAGTTGGCTGGCATCACGACTGCCAGAGGCGAAGCGTTCCGCAGCATAGAGTCCCAAGCCAAGGAGAATCAGCGCTCCTCCAATGATCCAGAGGCTCCGGGCATCTGTCTCGATAAAGTCCTTGAATCCCAACCCCAGCACAATGATTGGTAGATTCCCAAAGGCAATCGCCCACGCAAGCCTGGAGCTAGGGGTCTCCATCAGGTTTCGATTCCAGAGACTCCGCAAAGCAGCAGTGATCAACTCCAGTACGTCTTTGCGGAAGTACAGAAGGACAGCTAGCAGGGTTCCCAGCTGGATCACAGCGGAGAAGGCTGCACCGGGATCTTCCCAGCCCAGCAATTCTGGGACAATCCGTAAGTGGGCAGTACTGCTGATCGGTAAAAATTCTGTCAGTCCTTGCACCAGCCCTAAAATCGAAGCTTCGAACCAAGTCATACATCAGTCACTGAGGTTCTAAGTTTGCCGGACTCCCGCCACTGCTGCAGCGCTCTCATGGCTCGTTCAGCCAGCCAGGCTTTACGCTGGGGCTTGGGTATACGTTGCTGAGGGGGTTCCAGTAGACCAAAATTAGCGTTCATTGGTTGGAAGTGCTTGGGATCAGTAGTGGTCAGGTAACGAATCAGGCCTCCCATCATCGTAATGCTGGGCAACTCTGGGAGTGAGTCTCTCTGGAGTTCGTGGTGGAGGAAATAGGCGGCAGCCAATCCCATCGAAGTTGATTCTGTGTAACCCTCCACTCCAGTCAACTGACCAGCAAAGAACAGCCTAGGCTCTTGCTGCAACTGCAGTCGGCTGGTCAGCAATTTTGGACTGTTCAGGAAAGTGTTGCGATGAATGGAACCCAAGCGGACAAATTCAGCTTCTTCCAATCCTGGAATCGTTCGAAAAATTTGTTGTTGTGCGGTCCAGGTCATTTTTGTTTGGAAGCCAACCAGATTGTAGAGCGTACCCAGCGTATTTTCCTGGCGTAACTGAACAATGGCATGAAACTGTTCCCCAGTTTCTGGATGGGGTAGTCCTACCGGCTTCATTGGGCCAAATCGCAGGGTGTCGAGCCCTCGCTCTGCCATTACTTCAATTGGTAGGCAGCCTTCGAAGGGTCGCACATCCTCAAACTGGTGCATCGGCACCTTGTCAGCTATCAGGATGGCTGCCACAAAATCCTCGTACTGCTGCTGAGAGAAGGGACAGTTGAGATAATCAGCCTCTCCCTTGTCATAGCGAGACGCCCGAAAAGCTACTTGGGAGTTGATGGACTCAGCTGTCACTACCGGAGCAATTGCGTCATAGAAGGAGAGATGCCCGATCCCGATCAACTGCTGTAGTGATTCACTCAGTGCATCGGAGGTCAGCGGGCCGGTAGCTACAAGGACCGCAGCATAGTGATCCAACAGCTTGCCAAGATCTTCAACTTCCTCTCGTAACAGGTGGATGTTTGGGTGATGTGACAGCTGCTGGGTGATCGAGGCAGAGAAAGGTTGACGGTCAATCGCCAGAGCCTGTCCAGCTGGCACAGCAAAGCGTTCTGCGGTCTGCAGGATGAGGGAACCAAACTGATTCAGTTCCGCTTTGAGTAGTCCATGGGCATTCTCCAGCGAGTGACTCTTGAAGGAATTGCTACAGACCAGTTCGGCACAGTCGCTGGTCTTGTGGGCTGGAGTTGGACGTTGTGGTCGCATTTCATAAAGGTCTACCTGCCGACCGAGTTGTGCCAGTTGCCAGGCAGCTTCAGATCCAGCTAGTCCACTGCCGACAATTGCGACTTCACCACGTTCAGGCATCCGCCACTTCCACAATCTCGAAGCGTAGAACACTGATACCTTCGACGGCAGCTTCTACTTGATCTCCGATCTCCAGAGGCCCTACTCCGGAGGGGGTACCTGTGAAGATCAAATCGCCCGCCTGCAGATGGAAGGACTGAGAGAGTGCACTGATGATTTCTGGAACATTCCAGATCAGCTGGTTCAGGTTTCCTTGCTGCCGCATTTCACCGTTGACACTGAGCCAGATCGCTCCCCGGCTGGGGTGCCCTATTTGTCTGGCTTCGTGTAATTCAGAGCAAGGCGCGGAGTCGTCGAAGGCTTTGCTGGCATCCCAGGGCTGTCCCTTGGCCTTGGCGACTTCCTGCAGATCACGTCGAGTCAGATCGACCCCCACTGCATAGCCATAGATGTGGTCCTGGGCCTGCTCGATTGGAATGTTGGTGCCTCCCTTGTCCAGGGCGACAACCAACTCTACCTCGTGATGAAAATTCTCTGTTGCCAGTGGGTAGGAAATCTGGTCCCCATTGTGTCGTAAGCTGGAAGAGGGCTTGGTGAAAAAAATGGGTTTGCCAGCTGGGTCGTTGCCCATTTCTCTTACATGCTCTGCGTAGTTGCGGCCGATGCAGAAAATGCGGTGAACTGGAAATCGCTCGGCTCGTCCAGCGATGGGTAGCATTGGCAGTTCCCAAAGTGGAAAAATCGTTGGTGGTGTGTCCATGAAAAATCCTTCAACAGCAACAAGACAGATGGTGAGAAGTGGCCTCAGGCGCTTCGTGTAAACTGGTAGATTTCCTGACCCTGATCGTCGAAGTAGCGTACCGTGGCTTGGGTCGATGTCAGATGCATCCAGGCATAGCCATGACCAAGATGGAGAAAGATCTGGTGGGGGTTGGGTTTCTTAGCAGTGTGATTGAGTGGGCTTCCACCACCACCGGCAACTACCTGGTCAATCTCACCGATCTTGAGGTGTTCCAGCATGTGGTTGTGTCCAGATAGAAAGAACTGGGGTCCAGAACGCTCAATTAATAAGCGTTCAAGCCAGGTCACACCTCGATGTCTTCCACCCGTGGCCAACGGACGATGCCCACAAACCAGGCGCCAAGGTCGCTCTTTGCGTTTGAACAGTGTCCAGAGCGCACACAGTGTACAGGAGGTGTTGATGCATTGAATGTAAGCAGGACCAGCCACCAGTGAATAATTGACATTCGGCATGCGCCAGCGTTCGTTGCGTTCAGTATAGGCTACCTGAGGTCGCCACTTGCCCTGCAGATCATGGTTGCCAAGGATCGGATAGAAAGGCACCTGTTGGGGATACATCTCCTCGAATTTGCTGATCCATTGTGGATCATCAACGCTGGAGACACCATGCTGAATGAAGTTGTCTCCCAGCATCAGTACCAGATCACAGCCCAACTTGTCACAGGTGCGAGCACTGGCAGTGGCCACATCTTGCTGATGCTCATCACCTGAGCCAGTATCTCCGAGTAGCAGGATGCGAATTTCCTCTGCCTCAGGCTGTACGTCCCAATGCCCATCCTGATTGGGATTGGGGTTGAAACAGGCTTTCTTTTCAAGCAGTGGGGCCGTGAAATTCCAGGTCAGAGCCCCGGCAAGGGCTCCTGCGAAAAAGGTCAGTGCGGACATGCAACACTCAGTTGGAGGCCGTTAGTGGCCGGGCGCGAAATTCGTAGCGCAGGCGAACCTGCTGGTCACTGGAGTTGCCCCACATCAGGCAGTAGATCCGGGACTCCTTGGCTTCAAATGAGCCTTTCAGTGTGGTAATGGTTTGCTGTTCCGGGTAGAAGTCCTCTTTGCCAACATGGTAATGTACATTAAATACCAGTGGCTCCGAGGCTTCGAAAGTATAGTCCAGAAATTGACGAGCCTGCAATTGCACACATTTTTCGTAGGCATTGTTGGGTTGTAGGTTGATCGCAATCGATTCTTCCCCAGTCTCGCTCAAATTATGAGGAACCGCTACTCCTGGATTCTGGCTCTCATACCAGATGACAAAGAAGTAGAGGAAGGTACTGGTGGTGACAAAAATGATCAGATAGCGCTTGAATACGTCCATTGAGGTCCTGCCAAGAGCAAGCCGGCGGTATCCGGCTGGAAAAGTTCATAGAATCTGAAGTGAGGTGTTCAGACAGTAGGGCTGACTGGTGGAGGCAGCAACTGATCGAGAAAGGTCGTCTCCAGGTTGTCCGACAACCATGTGGCATTGCGACGATTTTCTTCGATCCTATAGGGGAGCAGGCCCAGCACGCGCAGGTCAAGTCGTTCTTCAAGCATCATCCATTGATACTGGAGCAGATCAGCGTTTAATTCGTTGGTTGTGTTGTTGAGAAGCAACTGACAGGAGATCCCAGCCTGCTGAAGTAGGGTGACTGCTTGTAGCGTTTGCTCCAGGCTCTCACGCCCGATTCCACTAACCCAGAGAATTCTGGCCTGCCATTGTTGCAGCAACTCCAGTCCGCTGTGCTTGGTGGTCCAGAGGCCCAACAATTCAGCAAGGCTCTCCATCAACACTGCATCAGAGCGTCTTCGTAACAACTCCAAACGCTGACTCAGTACTTTCTCGTCGACTTTTACACCGTCCCGTTGTGCTGCTAATAGTGGAGGCAAGTCTTCATTGAGCAAGTAGGGATTCAGCAGGTTGATGTGCTCCGACATGTTGGTGGCTCGGTGCAGGCGTTCCCCATCGCTATCGCTGTCCTGAATCTGATACCTGATACCATTGACATCCAGTGGTTTCCAAGCGATCACTCTTCCAAGATGTTGCTGCAGTAGGGAGACCAGGGCCACCGCCACAGAAGTCTTGCCAACCCCTCTAGCACCAGCTACGCAGAGCAGTGGGGTCATTTCTCTTCGGCACCAATGAAGACGAGTTCTTCCCGCAGTGAGTCCAACTTGCCAGACTCCTGTGATTTCAGTTCACCCATGATGTCTTGAACTGTTAGGTAGCGATCCCGCAGCACCACACGTCGGCTTTCCTTGCGAGCTTGTTGACGCTTCGCTTGTTCCAGATATTCAAAGGCGTTGATCGTCTTCCCTTCACGCTGTACCGTGATGGCGCGCACTTCCTCTTCGGGGAACTGTGCGTCGCGTGCCGCCTTGAGCAGGGTCTCCAGCTCGTTGAGGAAACGTTGCTCGATGCGGGCTGCCTCAGCTTCTTCCTCTGTCATGTTTTGAGCCTGTAGGGACGGAAGAGCAACGAAGCAACTCAGCAGTAATAATGCGGCGACAAACCAATTTCCACACTTCATCGTGCCTCCTTCAAGTATGGATTGTGCATGAGCAAGTGAACCTATCGTAATGAACCTATCGGCGAAAATGCCAGTGAATTTCCCAGACCATGCAAGGGATACGCAAGTCATGCCCGCAACCTCATTCCCACGTTTTTTGTTCCGCTGGATCATCTTCCCGATGATGATGCTCAGTGGCTGTAGTTCTCCCGAAACCCCGACCCCTCGCTCGGCTTTGAATTATTTCCGTGATGGCAACACTGCTTACCAAAAGCGGGACTATCCAACAGCCATCTGGAACTACCGTCAGGCCATTGTGCTGGATGATGAGACACCAAGCTTCTATTACAATTTAGGATTAGCCTATTTCCAATCAGGAGACTACGAACGAGCTCTGGATTCTTTTGAGAATGTACTGGAGATCGAGCCTGATCAACCAGACGCTCATTACAATACGGCACTGGTCTATTACCGAATGCGCAACAGTGACAAAGCCAATCGTCACTATAATCGCTACCAGATCCTAATCCAGCAGCAGTCTCCTAAAGATCCAAAACCAGTTGCCAAGACAGAGGCGCCAACTCCATCTGCACCTCAACGACCAGTCTCAGCAGCTGGGAGGCCGGCAGCTATGGTAGCTGCTGGAGCGACACCTCCACCTGGTATGATTCAGCAAGTCAAACAGCAGCTCCAGCAACAACTTAACGCTAATCCAGGAGCACAGACTGGCCAGCCTGCTCGACAAATGAATACTTCGATCCGACGTCCAATACCGAGTGGTCCAGCCAAGACCTCCATACCAGGTTGGGATTGAATAATGGCCTCAGGGCAACGCTCCATTCCTACTGTTCATCTATCCCAGACCTAAACGTCTGCGCTTCTTCTGGAATCAAAGATGCTGCGTCGACCAGCCCAACCAGGTGCAATCTTCCAACAGCAGCAGGATCGCCAGCTACCTGCAGCAACCTCTCAACTGCTCCAACTCTGTCAATTGCTCTATCAGCACGGCTTCTTCTTCGAAGACTGCCAGCTCGCAGAGTTAGAACGCTGTGAACAAGTCCTGCAGCGCTTTTTTGGTCTGAATCTTTCCTGGTGGCCACAGTTGGCGCCCCGACCGCGACTGCAGCAGTTTCTTGATTTTGCAACACGTTCCCGATGGGATGCCCAGACGGCCCAACAACAACTGCAGCGCAAGATTCGTCGCGTTTTTCAGCAGCTGAATCAGAATGCTCCTCAACCACAGACGCTGCGCCGCAACCTGATTCAGAGTAGCCAGGGTCGTCCAACTCCACTCCTCATTGATTTTCTGACTTTCCTTGAGAGCTATCACCGCCTTGTCCTGCAGGGAGATACGCAGTCGATTGTCGATGAGGAAGAAGAAATCCCTGACCGCCAATACAGTGTCCGCGATATCCTCAAGCTGCGGCGGCAGATGGAAGAGCGGCTGGAACAACGCGCCTTCGTCAAGTCAATTGTCTCCCAGATCAGTCGCCAGCAAGGTCTGCGTGAGGGAGATTTCCTCAACCCAACTACCCGCCGTCAGCTCTTCCGAGAGAATCCTAACCAGCCCAAGGAAGATCCTGATCGCCTCATTGATTGACCAGTCATTGAGCAATTTGCTCACCTAGTGAAAAAATTTTCTTGACAGCTTGTTAGCACTCTATTAAGTTGAGTGCTAACAAACAACGGAGCACATCAAAATGGTTTGAATGCTCCTCGAAATGTTTCCTCTTTTCAGGAGAGCAGCATGTACCCTGTCACCGTTCGCAACAGCACTGTTCCATTCCGCAACCTCATGGAAGAATTCTTTGGTGAGTCCGCTTGGCCAGAAGTTTTTGGAGAAACAGCCACACGACGTTTCTCACCTGCACTGGATCTGCAGGAAGATGAGACCACCTACCAACTTCAGGTCGAGCTGCCGGGGTTGAACAAGGAAGACGTGAAGATTTCCTTGAATGGGCGAGTGCTAACGATTCAGGGAGAGAAGAAGAGTTCTCATGAAGAGAACCGAGAAGGTGTGTTGCGTGTAGAGCGCAATTACGGCAATTTTCAGCGCCAGATTCAGTTGCCACAGGCAGTGGCCATGGAAGGTAGTCATGCCGAGATGAAGGATGGAGTGCTGCACCTGCGTCTGCCCAAGCAGCAGCAGGCCGAGATGCGCCAAATCCCGATCAACTGAGTCGGTGCCACGGTGGGCTGATGAATGAAGCATCGGCCCCACTTGGGGGTCAGTGTAGGGCTGGCCCCCTCTGCTTACAGCTTATTTTTTTGGCTTACCAAGATTGCGAATCTTATCTCGCACGTCACTCAGCAAGTCCAGCATGGTTGCCGAGGGAATCCCATCGGGCCAATCCATAAAATGCAAAAAGTATTTTTGCAAAATATCCTTCCGCAGACCACGTTCTCGCCAGATCGCATGAATTCCACTAACATCTGGAGAGAGAGGTCGTTCGTCCAAGTCCTTTCCCTGTAGAAACTTGAGAACGCTGTCGGGGTAATCAAGAATCATATTGCGTGAGGTTTCTTCGGTGATTGGACCCTTGCCAAAGACGATATCGTTCTCATCGGGTAGGCTATTGATCCGATACCCTTCTGGCTCTGGCATGCTTTCACGCATCTCTGGTGTCAATGTGTCTGCCATTCTGAATCTCCTGGAATCATAAGTATTCGACCGCAGATCAAATAGCGGCTCAAGATCACAAGTGTAACGAGGGAAAGAATCGGTCGCAAGTGACTGTGTGCAGTAGTTTTGAACGCATTCGACTTCCTACTTGATCCCTGGTATGCCGCCTTCTAAGATGCAGCGAAGATACGCAATCGCTCTGCCATTCATCCTGGTACCAAGCTTCAAATCTAGCATTTCTCTCGGAAAAGCCACTGGATGCACTATTTTCTTGGATGTCCGGAGTGGTCACGCCCTGAATGGAAGGGCAGCCTGCTTCCAACACGAACCCGACCTGCAGATTTTCTATTGGGCTACGCTCGGGTCTTCAACACGGTGGAGGGCAACACCACCTTCTACGCATTGCCTCGCCCAGATGTCGTTGAGCGTTGGAAAGAGTCAACCCCACCCGACTTCCGCTTCTGCTTCAAGTTTCCCCGTAGCATCAGTCACGACCGCAAATTGGAAAATACAACCGAATTGACAAGGGAATTCTTCCAGCGGATTGCTCCCCTGGAGGAACGAATTGGCCCGATTCAACTGCAACTTTCTGCAGATTTTGGCCGCAACCGTTGGCCACAGCTTCAACAATTCCTGCTCCAATTGCCTTCAGACTTTCGCTACGCTGTGGAGGTGCGCAACCTAGCTTACTTCGATGAGCTGGAAACAGAGCAAGAGTTGGATACGTTTTTGCGCCAACACCGGATGGCTCGGGTGCTCTTTGACACCCACAAGCTGATGGCTTCTCAGCAAAACGACTCCGCTACTATCGAGGCAAAGCGCCGCAAGCCCAAGGTGCCCGTGCGCTTCACAGCAACGAATGAGCTGCCGCTGCTGCGCTTTGTCGGGGATCCCCAAAATGATGTCAATTATCCAGTTTTACGGGATTGGGCCCAGAGAGTAGCCAATTGGATGCGCCAAGGTTTCACCCCCTTCATTTTTCTGCACACCCCAGATGACATACTTGCTCCTCAACTTGCGCGAGATTTCCATGGCTTTCTGCAGGAACAGCTTCCGGAGTTACCGCCTCTACCCGATTTTGCTGGGGAAGTCCTTCAACCTGGTGAGCAACTGAGCTTGTTCTGAGGAGACAATGCCCATCAGTTTGGCAACGGCAGCACCGGGGCCACCAAGTGTCCAGACTTCAAATAGAGCAGGGCCCCGTTTGGACCAATCTTTGGAGAGTGGCTGGAACCGGGAGGGCTGCGTAGCCAGCTCCCCTTGGAGTATTTGCCGTGCTCATCGGAGAAGACGCCCTCCAGCACAAAAATCTCTTCTCCACCTGGATGAGAGTGAATCTGTACTTGTAGGTCTGGCTCCAGGCGCATCAGCACGGTTCGGACGCCTTGAAACTCATGAAGAAGCTGAATTTGGATGCCTTCCTGACGTCCAGGGCCCCAGCTGCCCTGTTCGGTGTGTTGACAGACGGTTTGTGTGTCACCGGGGTTGAACTGCCAGAGCTTGACGAAGATGATGCAGCCCGGTTCCGAAAAAGGAGTGTGAGTGGTACCAGGTGGATTTCGCAGGTAGCTTCCTGGTGGATAGTGCCCATGCTCATCGGAGAAGACGCCCTCCAGCACAAAAATCTCTTCACCACCTCCGTGCGTGTGGGCTGTGAAGTAACTACCGGAAGCATAACGCACAATGCTCGTGGCTCGCGCAACTTCTTCTCCCTGGCGGTCCAGTTGGTGTCGCTCCACGCCAGCGGCCGGTGAAGGCGACCAGGGCATTTGTTCGGTGTGCAAGATCACTCGCTGTGAAAAATCAGTGTGCAGTTCCATATTTTTCGTTCTCACTAAAAAGTGCAGGTCTCCTTGAGCTTTACGCCTCAATTGTTGTTTGAAGACAACCATCTGCTGGTCATTGAAAAACCGATAAACCTACTCTCTCAGGCAGATCACAGAGGCAGTCCAGACCTGTTGAGTCTGCTCAAGGACTGGATCAAGCAACGTGACCAGAAACCTGGCCAGATTTTTTTGGGACTGGTGCAGCGCTTGGATCGCCCTGTGGGTGGAGTGATGGTCTTTGCCAAGACCTCCAAGGCAGCTTCCCGATTGGCAGATCAGGTTCGTCAACGGACTTTACAGAAAACCTACCTGGCTGTGGTGGCCGGTGTGGTCGATCCCCCTGAGGGAACACTCACTGATTGGCTGCAGAAGGATCATCACAGCAACACCGTTCGGGTCGTTGAATCTGGAGCCTCCCAGGCCAAGCAAGCGATTCTCCACTATGAGCGGACTGCTGTTCGTGCAAACAAGAGCCTGCTACGCGTTCAATTAGAAACCGGACGCTCTCACCAGATTCGGGTGCAACTGGCACATTGTGGACATCCCCTCCTGGGCGATCACAAGTATGGTCAAGCTCGCAATTTATTGGGGCCTGCGCTCTGGTCACATCAACTACAACTCCAGCACCCGACTCTTCGTGAAACTCTACACTTCACCAGCCCTCCGCCACAGACCAAGCCTTGGCAGGATTTTGAATTAGTTTAGCGCATTCTCTCTGGTCAGCAATACGTAGGATTATTCCCACGCATCATTGGAGTGGTGTGAAGCAGGATAGCTCAACTGTTGATATCGATAGAACAGATGTTGTAACTTGATGGATGGTAAATTCTTCTTCGATTTGTGCAGCAGAAAATTTTGTGCTGCATGAGTAACCATGCGGATGGTATGGACACAAATAGAAAAAGAGAAATGATTAATCAAATATCAACAAGAATTCTATGCACTAGCATTGGGGTTTTATTGTTATCCACAACCACGCCATTAAATTCCAATGCTTCCTCATTAAACGACAAGGATTTTCAAATCCAAGCGATTGTACTCTCAAATCTAGGTCCTGGGCTTAGTTTCAGTTACAGATTCAATGAAAACCTATGGCTCAGTCTTGAAGGTCAAACTTTAGCTGGAGATATGTCTGAAGATTCAAATGATGGTTTGGCTACTGAAAAATCAGGGTTTGATAGTCAGACCTCCTATCTGAATATCAGATACTACCTTGCATCTGTGGATGGTTTGTTTTTCCAAACTGGATTGATCAACAGGGATTGGGAAGCGAAGAAGGAGATATACAGCAAGCAGAATGGTGAAAGAAAGGCTGTTTACAGAGTAGATTATCCAGAAGATGGATATAATCTTGGAATTGGTAAAAACTGGACTTTCAACAGTGGGCTGACGACATCAATAACTTTTGTCAGATTAATCACTGGTGAACCATCGATAAACTATGAACTTGGAAATAATTGGGAATGCGAAAGCGCTTGTCAGGCAGATTTTGAGAGCGATGTAAATAAGTATTCCCCAAAAAATGTACTGTTTTTAAGTGTTGGTTATAGTTTCTAAATCACAATGAGCGTCCTCTTTATTTTTACCAATCCAACAACAAAACTCTTCTCCAATTCCTGCCAATTTTTCGGGTCCCAACTTCTGAGCATTGTCTTCTACGAAAACCTAATGGCTCCTTCATCAAGCCATTTCCACAAGACCAGGCAGGCTGTACTGCGATAAGGCCGCCACGGTTGAATGATGGCCTCTATTTGTGGTTCACTCAGCTCTTCTTCCTCGTACAGCAGTCGGATCGCTTTTTTCAGACTGACATCTCCCCAGACAAAGACATCCGGATGGTGGAGGTAAAACAGCGCAAAGATGCTGGCGCTCCAGATGCCAATGCCCTTAAATCTTTGTAGTGTTTCCAGCACGTCTTCAGAAGACATTTCCCTCAGCTCTTCAATCAGGTCAGGCTGCTCTTCAAATGCTTGGGCGATCAGCGTGATGTACCGCGCCTTGACGTTGGAAAGTCCACAGGTCAACAGTTCTTCCTTGGAAGAGTTGAGAACCATGGCAGGCGTGATGACGGAATCCTCAAACTTTTGCTTCAACCTGCGATAGATGGTGTAGGCCGCAGCGCTGGAGAGCTGCTGTCCGGCAATGATGCGAATCAACGACTCAAAATTGGCCTCTCGTGGTTCTGGAGGTTGTGGTTGCAGGTGCTGGATCACTACTCGCAGAACTGGATCTGACCCTAAAAGGTGCTGCAGTCCTCTGTCAAAATACAAGGTGCCCACGCTGAATTTCTCTGGTTATCAGTTTTTGGTAAGTGTGGATGCCGGCTCCTTTGAGGAGCTATGGGATGCAAAGATTTTTTATGATGATCCTTTGACAGAGTAGTTGGATTTTTCAAGCTTGCTGACTTTTTCTGGAGTGAACCGACATCTCTGTTTTTTTCACTGACCCTTGAGTTCAACCTACTGGACCTATGCCTAAAAAAATGTCTCTGCGTCAGGAAAGTTCCCAGTTGGAGAGCTGAGATCGCTTTGAGAAGCTGAAAAACTCCTACCCAAAGTTCTGAGAACCTTTGCCGATTCGCAAGTAAGTTTGGATTCAATGAGGCCTCAAAAATCCTCGCCCATTGGCAGATCGTCGAGTCCGCACTGCTTTGAAAAACCCTCGCCCGTTTTGGGAGAGGGGGGACCACGTCAGTGGTGGGTGAGGGATTGATCTGAACGGAAAAACGAGGAAATTGAGCAGTTTGAAGTAGCCCCTCATCCAGCCTTCAGCCACCTTCTCCCTGATGGCATAAGTATCTACACAACTCTGAGTCCATCGATTTGAAAGGAAGAGGATGCTAAAAAAAACTCACCAACTTAGATGCACGTCTTTGTCGTCGCTATGAGCAGCTGGTCACCGAGAGCATGAATGCGAGTGAAGCCCTCAGTGCGGGCCTCAAGGCCATCCCGAACAAAATCAGTAGTTTCGCCAGCACGCAGGCGGCTTGGCGGTTTTATAAAAATGAAGCCGTCACGCTGAGCAAACTGCAAGAACCCCTGACGGCAGCGGCCCACGCTGGGATCCAGCAACAGTGTGGCGCATATGCCTTATGCGTCCATGATTGGTCGAAACTACGTTATCGGCATCGCAACAAGCCCGATATTTATCCAAGGACACATCCCGACGATCTGGGCTACGAGTTACAAACCAGCTTGATCCTCAGCGATCAAACGGGAAACCCGATCGCACCGGTAGCCCAACTTCTCATCAGCGCAGACGGGAGTTACGCTACCTATGGTGACGATGGCCCGCCAGAGCCGTTGGTGCAGAATCATTTGGACGAAGTGAGTGATTGCATCGCGCACCTCGAACAACAAAACTTCACCCGGCCTTTGGTTCATGTGATGGACCGCGAAGCCGACTCCATTGGCCATCTGCGCCGCTGGGAGGCCGAGGGTACTCACTGGCTCGTGCGCGCCAAGGGCAACCCCACCGTTGAGCTGCAAGGCACGTCGATGGCCTGTAAGGCCGTCGCAGGCAAGCTCGAATATCGTCAGGCGCACCCAGTGACCGACGAGGAACAAAAACGTCAGCTATGGATTGCCGAAGCCGAGATGACCCTTCGTCGGCCAGCCAAACCCTATTCAAAGAACGGCAAAAGAACGCTCGTTCCGGGGCCCCCGGTGACGGCTCGCCTGGTGGTATCTCGCATCTTGTCCGACCTCGGAGAGGTCGAGGCCGAATGGTTGTTGCTGAGCAATGTAAAAGACATCGATGCCTCGACGCTTGCGCTTTGGGATTACTGGCGCTGGAAAATCGAGACGTTCTTCAAACTCATGAAATCGGCTGGACACCAACTGGAAGCGTGGCAACAGGAATCGGCCCTAGCAATTGCCAAACGCTTATTGGTTGCCAGCATGGCTTGTGTGACCGTCTGGGCCATTGCTGCCGACGAAAGCCAGGAGGTTGACGAACTCAGAGGGTTTTTGGTTAAACTTAGTGGACGACAAATGCGACATCAGAAGACCGTCACCCATCCGGCTTTATTGGCTGGACTCTGGGTGCTGCTCTCCCTGTTCGAACTCATGCAGAGTTATTCTCCACACGAACTAGAGCGTTTTCGAAAAACCGCTCAAAACCTCTGCTCCAAGGATGTGTAGATACTTATGCCCTCAGGGAGAAGGAAGGCTTAGGGCAAAGGCTCCGGTCAGGATGCAGTGAGTACGAGACTTGGCTCAGGGGGCTTGGACATTACCCACTGGTGAGGAGAGTGATGAATTATCGGACAGATTCACTGCACGGACGGCATAGTTGAAATAATCCCCTGACGTTAGTGATGAGTCGAGATGATTGCTGGGACTCACGCTGATCTTGTTGTCATTCAGATCCACCACGGTCGGGCTCACGGTAGCCCCACCCAAATCTCTCCGATAGATTTCATAGCTCGCCAGCTCGTTGCGTGACAAGGCGTCCCAGTTGAGCTGGATCTCCCCGGTAGCCCCCTGGGTGGCCGTCAGGTTCTGAGGCACACTTGGGGTGTTGACCAATGGAGACCAGTTGGTCCAGGAGCCGTTGTCATTGGTGTTGAAGCGCAGCAAAAACGATTCTCGGCTGAAGTTCTCCGTATTTTGATAGGTCTGCTCAGCAACCTTGCATCCTGACGAATCGTAACTATCGATTGTAAACGACTTGGGAAGAGGGGTGCCGCCATTGGTCCATGCAAAAATATTAATCAGCGCGGCAGCGTTGCCATCAGGCAGGACCGAGGAAAAATCACCCCAACTACCAGATCCAGATCCACTGTAGTTTCCTCTGATGTTACGCCCACTCAGGCGAGTTCCAAAGTTTGAAGAGATGTCAAATTTGAACATCCCCATAGGAGAAGCATTCACACTCTCACACATCAGCCAGATAGCGCTCTCATCTGGGGTTACTGCCATCGAATGGCATGTGAGGGGTCCAGCGGGATTGCCTCGATACTCCATTCTACCCTGATCTACTTTAACATTGTTGAACCCACCGCTCGAGCATCCTTGCTGAGACGCGAGATAAAAATTCGGTTCTTGGTTTTCAACTACGGTTCCATCACCAGCTAACTTTTTGAGTCTAACCTTAGATTCTATTGTAACATTGTCATCACGGTAATTGACAAGAAGTGTGGAGTTATCTCGGAGAGCATGGACATGTACCCCACTTCCATAACTTGTATTTTTTCTGTAATAAACACCGGTGTCATGTGCCCAGGCAAAACTCCCATTGTCCAGGAATTTTGTGATGATTATTCTATCTCTAGCATTTGCATCATAATTATCATGCTGGGTAAACGTGAAGTTATCACCCAAGCTTGGATCACCAAAAGTCACCGTATAATTGTCGGTACAACCAGGGCTGCAAGAATAGGGTCTACTAGATCCGAATGCGATCACCACAGATCCATCGGGAGAGACATCCAGTAGATTTGGACCCGGACCGGTTTCAATTGCCCATCCACGGTCAAGTGTTTGGTCACTTTTACCCTTCACGGACTTCACACTATGTGTATTTCCTGAAATTAACTTCACCCAAACCCAATTACCCGCTGAATCCAGCTTCCCCAAAAATGCGGCGTTGTTATTAGGGGCAATATTGGAGTTACTGTAGTTTGCGAAGCTCAGCGTTACGTTATCCGTCGCGGTTGGAAAGACCAGATCCGTATAGTGTTGCAGCCATCCTAAGACGAAAGAACCGCCATCTGGTGCCAAAGCGATCGCTTCGACTGCCGAGTGGGCACTGACATGCATATAATTGCCGTTATCACCCGTAAGACCGGAAGCAGCGGTTCCAGCCGCTACTGAGCTGGCCCAAAGCAGCTTGCCGTCCTTGTCCAGTTTCCCAACAAAAGCGTTCGTCGCACATAAATCCTGCAAGGCATCACCATCATCAATGCAGGGATAAGTAATGGTGTTTCCTGACTTATCGTTAGCCTTGAAATTCCCTGAACCTCCCTGAGCCCGACCCGCCATCAGGACGGAACCGTCCGGCAGTGCTGCCAGCTCCGAAACAAGGAAGCCTCTATAAACGTAAGTACTATAACCTCTGTGACCCCGGTCTGGTTGCCAGACCCAGGACCAGTTACCGTTCTCCGTTTTGGCAACCATGAAGCCTTTCTTACTAACTGTAAGGTTGCCAAGACTGTATGGCGCGAAAGTAAAACCGGAGGAGGCAGCCCACTCCCCGGTAGCGACAGCGGATCCATCGGGATAGAGTTCCACGTCATTAAAACGTAAGCCGTTTGCAGATCTGACTACGTTTGCGACGACAGGGGTGGCGCTGACGATCGTGGAGTTGGCGCTGCTGCCCCCACCACCATTGGCCACGATGTAGTAGGAGTAGCTACTGCCGACGCTCAGAGCCGTCCCATTGTCCAGCGTGGTGCTGGAGTAGGAGGTTCCGGTGACCGCCGGGCTGAGCGGGTTGAAGGTGATGTTATCGGTGGAGATGTAGATCGTGTAGTTGTCTGCACCACTGACAGCACTCCAGGACAAGTCCACCTGTCCGGTGCCCATGCCAACAGTTGTGCTCAAGCCGGATGGAGTTGGCACCAGCGGAGTGGCATTGTCTGGAGTGGCCACGGGAGAGCGACCTCCGCTGTTGTTGGCCACCAGGGTGAAGCCGTGCTGGAGGCTGTTGGTCAGGTTGGTCACCGAGTAGCTGGTGGGACTGGTCGAGGTGGTGGTGTAGGAGCCAAGGTAAGTGCTGGCATTGTCCGGATCAATCGTCAGGCTGGTGTTGTCGGTCCAGTAGATCGTGTAGTTGTCAATGTTTTCGGAGGAGCCACTCCAGCTGAGGTTGACCTGACCAGCAATTGTAGTGGGGACCACTGCACTCAGGCCTCCGGGCGCAGAGAGCCCGACGTTGCTATCGACACTGGTCACCGTGAAGCTGCTGCTGAGGCCCTCGACCTCATCGCTGTTGTCGGTGGAGTCAAAGGACAGGTTGATGGTGATTGGCTTGTCGCCATCACTGGGCAGGTAATCCTGCACACCAGTCAGGGTGATCGTTTGGGACGACGAATAGTTCCCGCTGGGGCCTCCGGTAAAGAGCAGGGTCGTCGGAGAGATTGTGACCTCGCTGGTGTTGGCTGAAGTGAAGGTGACCGTGACGTTGCCGTTGGGCTGCTGGATGAGGGCAAACCCGGTAGTGTTGTCGGTGCCTTCGACGACCGTGACGTTGCTGGGAGAAAGCGTGAAGGCGGCTGCCGGAGAGCCGCTGGCCTCCGTGGCGGCAGCGCTGCTGCCAGTAGAGTTGTTGGCCACCACCGTGAAGTTGTAGGTCTGGCCGGCGGTCAGGTTGTAAGCGGTTACGCTGGTTCCCGTGACGACCGTGAAGTTGTCGTAGGTGCTGGCATTGTTTGGATCGATGAGCCCAGTAGCGGTGCTGTTGTCCACCCAGTAGATCGTGTAGTTGTCAGTGCCGTTGGTGGCGTTCCAACTGATGTTCAGTTGCTGATCGGTACTGCCCAAACCAACAGTCAGGTTGTCGGGGATGGCTGGAGCCAAGCCGGAGCATTCCGAGTAGGCCAGACACTTGTCCATTACCTCATTCTGAGTCAGAGCCCTGCCGTAGACCTTGAACTCATCAATGTAGCCTTTCCAGTGCCATGCTTCTCTGCGGTTCGTTCCAATCTTGAGTGCGTATAGTGGGGTATCTGCCTGGGACCCAGTTTTTTTCAAATCCCCATCCACATAGATTTCAACGGTGTCGTTATCGTGCTTGACGTAGGTAGCCTGAGTCCAATCATCTGCATTGTATTGATAGCTCGTCATCACTTCACGGTCGCTGTTGTCAGCGCCTTTAGCTGCTCGCCATCTAATTTTTCGATTATTATCTACATCCAGTTGCCAGCTCCAGATGTTACTGTCATTGCCGGTATCGGGAATGTAGCGCGAGGACATGAAGGAGGCATAGTTGGAATTGGGCGTATCCGCATCAGCGCGGAACCAGAAGCTCATCGTGAAGTTGCCGCTGGCAAAGAGGTTGCCCGTGGTATTGTCGTTGAGATTGTCGTTGTGGGCATAACCGGAGCTTGAATCGAAGTAACCGGCCAGGCCATCGCTACATCCGGCTGGGAAGCGAATTGTTCCTCCGGAATTTGACAGGTGATACGGCCAGGCGCTAGCTGAGGCCGTTCGACCGTTGGCCGGGCTGGAGTCATTCAAATCACCCTGGAAGTCATAATAGGCCAGCAGATCCGGATCGGTATCCCCGTTATAGCTCGGAGTACAGGAGAAGGCCGTCGGTCTCCCGGTAACGGTGCTGGAGAGTCCGGAGGAGACGCTGCCGAGGTGAGCAACAATGCTGTAGGTGTACGTAGTGTTCGCCGTCAAGCCCCCGTGCACATAAGAAGTTGCTGTCCCATCGCTGATGGTGATGTTGTCACTGCTGGTGGTGGGGGTAGAGCCATTGGATGTGTAGTGGATCGTGTAGCTGCTCATTCCAGCTGGGCCACTCCAGTTGAGCGTCACTTGCTGATTCCCTGCCGTAGCACTTGTAATGGTAGTTGCGCCCTTTCCACTGTCGGTAACATTCACCGCAAAGGAGCTGCTCTGCCCATGAATCCCATCGGTAGTGTCACTGGAGCTGTAGGAGATGTTGACGTTGGTTGACTGGGTCCCATCGACGTTAAAGTCTTTGACTCCCGTCACCGTGAAGTTCTGAGGTACATTCCAGTTAGCTGGAGTAAAGACCAGGTTGGTCGGAGAGACCCCCAACTCGCTGCTGTTGTCACTGCTCAGCGTCACTGTCACCGTTCCATTGGGTGCCGAAGTCAACACAAAGGTGCTGCTGTTGTTACTGCT